>NZ_JBRAIN010000049.1:0-13166 GCF_052743955.1 Thermodesulfitimonas sp. | reverse complement strand
TGACATTTTACCGTGAGTCTTAGCAGTAACGTTCTTTTTATAGCTATACCCTAGGAAAAGGGTTATTATTTAGGTATGGGGAAACTCTTTTAAGGGAAACAAACAGAAACAGCAGATATCAAATATACCAACAAGTGGTGCTATCGGGAATAGCGCCGGGTGGGGCTGTTGCTGGGGTAACGGCATACAAGGAGCACAAAAAGGGTCGGGGGAAAAGAATGATGAACCTCGAAAAGGCCTTACACTTAGCGCGGGAGGAATTCGGACGGCGGGTTACCTCCGTTATGGGCGTCAAAGCAGGGGTAAGGATAGATCTTGAAGGAAGGCTTGTGGTGCCGCTTTACGGACGTGTGTACGCTTTACCCGTTCGGGATGGGGAGGATGTAGCGCCCACGGTGGAAATTCTCCTGCTGCACTACTTGACGCGAGCATCCGGCCTGCTACCGGAAGGAGAGAAGGTTTCCTTTAAAGAATTGCCTGACGGTTTTATCTACAACGGGCCTTTCGCGAACAGAGTTATCCGGCCCCTGGTGGCGACGTTTGGCAAGGAACCATCACTGCTTCTGAAGGCGGGGGAGCGGTTGGGTGGGAAGCCTGCGCCTTTCGGGGATGCGGCCGTCGAGCTTCCGGCTTTGCCGCGTGTCCCCATAACCTTTATTATCTGGGGCGGTGACGCGGAGTTTCCGCCCAACGGCGGCGTTCTCTTCGACGCTACGGTTCCTGGGTATCTCAGTACGGAAGATTGTGTGGTACTAGCGCAGATGGGCGTGGGCGCTTTGCGTGCTGTGCTAAAAACTTTGAGTTAAGGGGGTTCAGGGTCTTGCTTTGCCGAGAAAAAACGCTCTATTCTGAATATCCTTTTCGAGGCAAGATTCTCAACGTTCGGGTTGACCGGGTACTCCTGCCTGACGGCCGGATAAGCACGCGCGAGGTGGTCGAGCATTCCGGGGCGGTTGCTATTGTGCCGCTTACTGAAACACTTGAGGTTGTTATGGTCCGGCAATACCGCCACCCGGTTGGCCGAGAGCTGCTCGAAATCCCGGCGGGTAAGATCGAGGCTGGCGAGGAGCCCGAGGCTTGCGCGCGGCGAGAGTTGGCCGAAGAGGTGGGGCTTAAGGCCAGGCGTTTGGAGTTAATCGGCCGTTTTTATCCAACTCCGGGTTTTGCCAACGAACTTACACACCTTTACCTGGCGAGGGACCTGATTCCTGGCACGGCGGCGCCGGACGACGGGGAGTTTTTAGAGATTGTCCGGTTACCCTTTACTGAAGCCCTAGCGATGGCCCTGCGGGGGGAGATATGTGACGCTAAGACGATCTGCGGGCTACTTCTGACAAGCCGGATGCTCGAAGGGGTGGGAAAAGGGTAGCCGGAAAAGCGGCGCCGCTCATTTGTAAAGCGAACGGTAAACGATCTGATCTCCTTCGAGCACGGCCTTGGCGGCAATCAACGGCCTGCCCGGCGGCGTACCACTGATGCCGGCGATGGAGAGGGTTACAGGCGCAAAGCGGCCGGCGACGACCACCGCAGTGCGGTCACCGTAAAGGCCGGCGGTGGCCCGCCCGGCAAGGTGGCCGAGAACCACAATGCTCCCGCCGGCGCTCACCTGGGCACCGGGGTGAACGTCTCCGGTAACCACGAGATGCCTCTCGGTTTTAACGGTTTGCCCTGCGCGGAGACTCCGGTTAAGGAGCAGCGCGGGCTCACCTATACCCGGTAACGCGGCGGGTTCCGGCGGTATGGTGGAAAGAACTTGCTGGTGTTTGGAGCAGATAGCGTTGCTGGGCGTGGCGGTTAATCTTCGTGCTACGGGCCTACCCGCAGACGGGTAAGTGATATCGTCCGTATAAATCAATCCGTAGCGGGCTACGATCCGGAGGAGTTCCTGCCTGTGTTCAGCAGGGATTTCAGTCTGGCCGTTATAAAAGGTGACCCGTGCCCCTTTAAAGAAATCGCGGGCCTGTTCCAACTGGTGGAGCAGGCTTTCTTTGAGTTCATCAAAGGTGCGGGCGGGGTTGAGCATGATTACAAGACCGTTGCGTGTTCCTTTAATCTGCACACCCTGCATTCTGCCCACTTTTTTCACCCCGGCTCTTAAAAATCAACGGTTTCTCAAAAGAAACTATTCGGGATAAACCGAATTTTTCCTTCTTTATCCTGCACGGGCAGAAAAATGTTGCCGCTTTTTCCCGCTGGGGGCGCTTTTCAAAAAAAGACGGGTATATTAATATAACGAGTAACTTGTTTTCTCCTCCTGTCCGACAATTATTTTATAGTCAAAGGAGGTAGTCTGTTTTGCCGGAGTGGCGTAAGGATCCGGTGGTGGACCGGTGGGTTGCGGTAAGCACAGAGCGGGCGAAGCGTCCTACGGATTACCGTCCGCCCCTTGAACAGAAAAAGCAGGAGCGGTGCCCGCTTTGCGAAGGGCACGAGGGCGATACCCCGCCCGAAGTGCTTGCTTTTCGGAAGCCGGGTAGCGAACCTAACCGGCCGGGCTGGTGGGTCCGGGTGGTTCCTAATAAATTTCCGGCCTGTCGGGTCGAAGAAGATAATAAGGTAACTCGTAAGGATATTTATTATACCTGGTGCGGCGTCGGCGCGCACGAAGTGATTATTGAGACTACCGACCACGAGCCGAACCTGATCAACCAGACCGAATGGCAGGTAGCGGAAGTGATCTGGGCGTGGCGGGCCCGTTCTCTTGACCTGCGCCGGGATACCAGGCTAAAGTACATTTCAATTTTTAAAAATAAAGGGTCGGTGGCGGGCGCTTCCCTGGAGCATACCCACTCCCAACTGATCGCTATACCGATGGTCCCTGCCGAGATTAAAGAGGAACTCGCCGGCGTTCGCGCTTACCGGGAGGAGCGGGGGAGATGCGTTTACTGTGATGTTTGGCAGCATGAAGCGGCAACCGGCGAACGAGTGGTGGTGGAGGGGAGCCACTTTATCTCTTTTGTTCCCTACGCAGCACGTTTTCCTTTCGAGATGTGGGTTTTACCTAAGGAGCACCAGCGTGATTTTGCGGCGATCCACGAGGCCGGGGTACGGGATCTGGCTTCTGTGCTGCGCGAGTCTTTGCGACGCCTGGCGTGGACGGTTTATGACCCGCCTTATAACCTGGTGCTGCATACCTGCCCGGTTAATGACGGTGGCGGCGAGGACTACCACTGGCATATTGAAATCCTCCCGCGGCTGACGATTATCGCGGGTTTTGAGCTTGGTACCGGCTGCTATATCAACCCGACCCCACCGGAGATGGCCGCCGCCGCCTTGCGGGAGGCCGGGAAATGGTGTCCGGAGGTTATCTCTGCGGTTCAGGAGGTGCGCGCTGGTGTTTGACCGCCCTTTAAAGATCCTGATGGTTGCTTCGGAAGTCGTTCCTTTTGCGAAAGTAGGGGGGTTGGCCGATGTTGCCGGTTCCCTGCCGAAAGCCCTGGCTTTCGGCGCAGACGAGCAAGGTAATGACGTCCGAATTGTTCTCCCCCACTATAAGGGAATCGAAGGTGTGGATTATGCACTTGATTTCCCTGTTGCTGTCGCAGGACGGTTAAGAACCTGTATCCTAAGAAAGGCAAGAATTGAGGCCCAGTACAAAGGACAGACGCGCGAGATTCCCGTTTACCTGACCGGAAATTACCACTACTTTTACCGGGACGGGATTTACGCCTTCCCCGATGATGCCGAGCGCTTCGCCTTCTTTTGCTTTGCTGTGCTGGAGATGTTGCCCCGGCTGGGATGGCAGCCGGATATCATCCATTGTAACGATTGGCAGACGGGGCCGATCCCCCTGCTCCTCAAGACACATTACGCACACGACCCGTTTTACCAGAAGATTTCCACCGTTTATACGATTCATAACCTGCAGTACCAAGGTAATTTCCCACGGGAAACCCTGCGGCTCTTCAATCTCGGTGACGAATACTTCCGCCCTGAGCGCCTCGAGTTTTACGGCACCTTTAGTTTTATGAAGGCGGGCATCCTTTACGCGGACGTCATCAGCACGGTGAGCAGGACCTACGCCCAGGAGATCCAGACGCCAGCCTTTGGGGAGCGGATGGACGGCCTGCTGCGGATGCGCGCTAAGGATCTCTACGGCATTGTGAACGGGATCAACTATCACGAGTTCAACCCGGCCACCGACCCGCGCATCCACCGGAACTACAGCGCCGATAACGTTGCGGACAAAAAAGAAAACAAGTTCGCCCTGCAAAAAGAGATGGAACTGCCGATCAGGGACGTTCCGGTTCTGGGAATTGTTTCTCGGCTGGTGGCCCAAAAGGGGCTGGACCTTATCGACGAAATTGCTGAGGAGTTGATGCAGCTCGACATCCAGCTTGTTGTTTTAGGTACCGGCGATCCTTACTACCATAAGATGTTCGAAAGGCTCAAACGGTCTTACCCGCAGAAGATCGGGCTGCAAATCGGCTTCAACCCTGTTTTAGCCCAGCGCATCTACGCAGGGGCAGACATCTTTTTGATGCCTTCGCGGTTTGAACCTTGCGGCCTGGGGCAGTTGATCGCCATGCGTTACGGAACGATTCCGGTGGTCCGGGCAACAGGAGGGTTGGCCGACACGGTGACAGAGTTTAACCCGGCGACGCTTTGCGGTAACGGCTTTGTTTTCACCGACTGTAGCGGCAGAGAACTTTACGCCGCGATTACCCGTGCTTTGAAACTTTACCGGGATAACCCTGATCTCTGGCAGCGCATAGTGAAGAACGCGATGCTCTCAGACTTCTCGTGGGCGCGGTCGGCAGTAGAGTACTTGCAGCTATACCGGGAGGCTATCTCCCGTAACGCAGTTGCGCTGCGGACGGCGTGAGACCCTTTACGCCGGTGCGGCAGGGAACGTTTAAGCCCCGACGGTTATTTAGGTTGGCGTTTTTACCGGTCAGGCAGGTGGCTCTTTCCCCTGGGTTTCGGGCTCCCAGGAGATGGCGTTGATTTCGATGCGCCCTTCGCTGTTAAGGTTAGCGTGAACCTCGCGTTGCGGCTTGGTGATTTCGGCTACCTGCCTGCCTACGTAAAGCACCACGCCGGGATAAGACTTCTTGATCTCAATCTTTTTATTGCTGGGTACCTTAACGACGGTCTTAACCGCGATCTCGGATCCGGCGAGGCCAATGAAAACGTTATCTTGAGCCTCTATTTCACCACTGCGAAAAATGCCTAGGACTTTAACACTGCCACCGGCCCGGATATTCGAATTAAATGCTCCCTGGCCCGTTATCTGAACGTTACCGGTAGCCTCAAGATCGCTGTTGAGCACGTATTGGGCCGTTATTCCTGCCTGGGCCCCGGAGGCAAGCTTGGTAACCTCTATCTGGAGCGAGACGATCTCTTTTAGGGTATTTAGAACGTTTTCTAAACTCTGCTCCGTAGCCAGACCAAATTTGAGAAAGAGGTCGCTCAAGCTCGAAATGGTTTCCCGCCAGGGAGGCGGTACCTTGATTTTAAATTGTGGTGCCGTTTCTATTAATTTAACCAGTTCCTTAACCGCATGAGGAAGGCGCTGGTATTGGCTGTCGATTAACATCAGGAGGGCGCCTGGGGGGGTAAGTTTACGGCCGCGGGCGGCCGCGTGCTGGAGCGCTGGCTCCACGTTGCGCAGCGCCTGGGTTAAAAGCTGGGCCACTTCGGTGACTGCCTGTCTAACCTTTTCGAAGTATACTTTTGGGCCGCCTGCCCGGACCGTACTACCGATGATGCTCCGGGCTACGACGTCGCCTTCGGCGACGACGGTAGCTTCGGCGACCTCGCCACCGACAAAAACCTTTCCAGTGGCCTCTACCCGCATCGCTTCGCGCACGCTACCGGCGATTTCTACATCACCCTTAAAGATTACGTGACCGGTTTCGAGGTTTACATCCCCCTTGATTTTAAGGTAGGGTTCCACCGAACATAGATGGCGGTTACCTGCCTGGCGGATGACCGGTCGGCCGCTCACTGTCGCTATTACCGATTTGGCGTCAGGGGAAAGGGTAGCGCCGGCGCCTGCCTCCAGCTCAACGGTTTTCGGCGGCGGTGGTTCAATAGGCGTACCGTCGACGCGGAAGCCCGGTTTCCCGGGTACTCCGGGTTGCTTAACCGCCAGGACGGCCCCAGCTTCTACGGAAGGGAAGCGGCCCAGGTTACGGTAATCGACTGTTCCGTTTTCGAAGATTACCGGTCTGGCCTCACCATCTACACAACAGGTAACCAGAACCTTTTCGTCGACTGGTGGTTCGGGGCTTTTCCCTTCAGCGATGAGGAGGCGTCCGTTGGTGGGCTTTTCGTAAAGGGAGGCGATTGCTGCTTCTAAGATGCCGTGGGTGACGTGGTTTTCGGTGAGGAGGCGGCGCAACCCCTCTTTATCGAGCGGCATCAGTTCTTCAGTTACCGGCACCGCTTCTAAGACAAGGTTTTGCTGAGGCTCGGTATCGGCGAGCCGGTAGGTGGTGCGTTTCGTCAGGCGGACGTCGAGGTAAGCCTTGAGTTTGGTCGGGGCGACCAGAACCGCAATTCTCCCGGGCTCTTCGTACGTTTCGGGGATGATTTCGATTTTATCTTTTTCGCAAACGGGCGTTAACCCTTGTTGTTCGGTGCCGTTGACGATAAGGCGAATGCCCGGGCCAGGGGAAATGAGGGCTGGCGGGCCGCTTTCTCCGGGATCACGAACAAAAATTTTCCCGTCCTTAACCCAGGCTACTCCGGGTTCTATTAACTGGCTTTCTGACAAGGCGCTCACCTCCGCGGTCGGCTTAAAACGAAAATTCGACAAAATTACCCAAAATCCTTCCTTATTATTTCTGACTATTTACTTTAAGGAGCCATTTTCTTATACTGTTGCCAAATGATTACGGAGGGGATATTCTTTGCCGGAAGAGTTGCTCCAGGGGGAAATTTCCCGGCGGGTGCAGGGGTTTCAGCAGCGCCTGCAGGCGGAGGGGATTACGGCGGCCCTTCTGACTCAGAGTGCGGATATCCTCTACTACTCCGGGACTTGTCAGAGCGGGCACCTTTATATTCCGGCGGTAGGAGAGCCGGTTTTCATGGTCCGCCGGGATTACGAACAGGCACACCTGACGGCGGCGCTGAAAAACGTGGTGCCTTTGCAGCGTTTCGGAGAGATTCCCGAGACCCTCAGCAGCTTCGGTTTGCCAAAGCCGGAGGTTCTAGGGTATGAGGGCGATGTCCTGCCGGTGAGCATCTATCTCCGGTACCAGAAATTGTTTCCAGGTACCCGCTTTATCGATGTTTCCAGATTCATCCGCCAGCAACGGGCGGTAAAGTCGCTCTACGAGATTGAAATCCTGGCGGAGGGCGGCCGTCGCCTGGACCAGATGCTCGCTGCTGTGCCGCGGGTAGCGGCGGTGGGCCGAACGGAGGTGGAGATGGCGGGCCTTCTGGAGGGGGAGGCGAGGCGGCTCGGGCACCAGGGGCTGGTGCGGTTTCGCGGGATGAACTATGATTTTTTTATGGGACACTTGCTCACCGGGCCGAGTGGGGCGGCGCCGTCCTTTTTTGACGGGCCGGTTTGCGGGCCGGGTCTTGACCCGAGCTTCGCGTTTGGTGCCGGATGGCGGCGGCTTAAAGCCGATGAACCGCTCTATGTCGACTACGGCTTCGCCTACCGCGGTTATATCACCGACGCGACGCGTGTTTTCGTGATTGGAGAACTGAACGGGCGGCTGGCGCGGGCCCACGCCGTAGCGCTGGAGATCCAGGCAGCGGTTCTGGAGGCCGCCCGTCCGGGCGTGACGGGTGGGGCGCTTTACGAACTGGCGGTGGCGATGGCCCAGAAGGCGGACTTAGCGGATAATTTTCAGGGCTGGCGGCAACCGGTCCGTTTTATCGGCCACGGGGTCGGTCTTGAGCTTAACGAGCTTCCCGTACTCGCCGCGGGAGTCGAGGAGCCTCTGACACCCGGAATGGTTTTTGCGCTTGAGCCGAAGTTTGTCTTTCCGGGTGAAGGAGCGGTGGGCATCGAAAATACGGTAGTCATGACTGAAAACGGGGTGAAACGGCTTACCAATTTCCCCGACGGCATTTACCGGCTGCGGTGATTTCTACGGCAGGAGGGCGATACCGAGAAAGCCACCGAGCGCTCCGCCCGAGGCAAGGAGGAAGAATTTTTTGAGTAGCATCCCGGAGGTTACGGGACCGGGCAAGACGGCTGCTGCGGCAAGCCACAGCAGAAGGAAAAGGGCCGTCCCGGTTGCGAGGCCGTGGATAAGACCGCGGTTGCCGGCGGCTCTTGCGGCGAGACTGCCCCCGAGCATACCGCTGAGGAAGAGGACGAAGGAAACGATGTAGGGAAAAGTCTTTTCGGAGAGGCTGGTGAAGTAGTAGGTGGCAGCCATAAGAAGGGTCCCGGTGAGGGAGGCTACGGCACCTATCAGCGTACCCCGGCCGATAGCAAGAAAATTTAGCCCGCGGGACCGTTCCTTTTCGAGTTCCAGACCCATATGCCCACCCCGTCTCTGGTATTGGTTGTGTTTTCTGAAAGATTTTTATGCCCTTGGTCTTTAAAAAATAACCAGAGTAGCGCCAAGAAAAGCCGCTTGCGTTGCAACTTGCACCGGGCGGTGGTAAAATTACTTTGGCCGGGTGGCCGCCGCAAGAGTTCTTGCCCGCTGACGGACGCGGGTTTCTTTAGTTTTCAAATCAAGGGACGGTTAAAGGAGTATGCAGATAGTGAAAAAACCGCGGGGTGTGGCCGACATCCTTCCGGGAGAAACGGAGCGGTGGCAGTACCTGGAGCGGGTAATTCACGAGCTGGCCAGGGTTTACGGCTACCGGGAGATAAGAACGCCCATCTTTGAATTTACCGCGCTCTTCCAACAGGGCGTGGGTGAGGATACCGATATCGTGACGAAAGAGATGTACTCCTTCCAAGACCGCCGGGGCAGGAGCCTTACCTTGCGCCCGGAAGGAACGGCAGGAGTAGTCCGGGCCTTTATCGAGAACGGGCTTCATACGTGGCCGCAGCCGGTAAAGCTATACTATATCGGGCCGATGTTCCGCTACGACCGCCCACAGACAGGGCGTTACCGACAGTTTCACCAGTTTGGGGCGGAGGTTTTCGGTGCGGCCGAGCCGGTGGCCGATGCCGAAGTAATCTGCTTCTTAATGGATTTTTACGCCCGGCTGGGACTGCAAGGGCTACAACTGGAGATCAATAGCGTCGGTTGCCCTACATGCCGCCAGGCCTTGGTCGCTGCGCTCCGGGAATATTTTTGGGGTAAGGCCGGTGGGCTATGTTCCCACTGCCTTCAGCGGGTGGAGCGGAATCCCCTCCGGATTCTGGATTGTAAGGAAGAGGGTTGCCGGGAGCTTCTCAAGGAGGCGCCGGTCCCGCTTGATTTCCTGTGCGACGGGTGCCGTAGCCATTTTGCTGCGGTTCAGAAGGAGCTTGCGGTCTGCGGGATAAGTTTTTCGGTTAACGGGCGTCTCGTGCGGGGCCTTGACTACTATACGGGTACCGCTTTTGAGGTTCTGGTTCCCGGGATCGGGGCCCAGAGCGCGATCGGCGGCGGTGGCCGCTACGATAAACTCGTCGAGACGTGTGGCGGACCGCCTACCCCCGGAGTCGGTTTTGCCGTCGGGTTAGAGCGGACCCTCCTCGCGCTTGCGGAGCAGGGGGTGGCGTTGCCCGGGGTGTCTGCCCCGAAGGTTTTTGTTGCCTTTGCGGGGGAGAGGGCAGCCGGGCGTGTGCCCGCAATTCTCCGGCGACTCCGGGCTGCCGGGATCGCGGCGGAGCGGGATTATGGTGGCCGGAGCCTCAAGGGACAGCTGAAACAGGCAAACAGGCGCGCCGCGCAATGGGTGGTTATCGTCGGCGAGGAGGAGCTCGACCGGGGTAATGTCTCCGTGCGCGCTATGGGTACGGGAGAGCAGGTGGAGGTTCCGGAGGCGGCGCTGGTTGCATGGCTCCGAAGAGCGCTTGGGCCGGTGAGAGACGGGGAGGAATGACCCTTTACTTTAGTGACGACAAGAAGTGGGAGGATTTTGGCGGTAATGGGAAGAGAAGTGTACCGTAGCGACTATTGCGGGGATTTGACGAAGCGGGACGTTGGGAGAAAGGTTATTCTGGCTGGATGGGTCCACCGGCGGCGGGACCACGGCGGTCTCATCTTTGTCGATCTCCGGGACCGCGAGGGGATTGTGCAGGTGGTCTTCAGCCCGGAGGTTAGCGCCGATGCGTTTAAGATAGCAGAAGCAGTCCGGGGCGAGTATGTTTTGCGGGTTGAGGGTGAAGTCTGCAGGCGGCCTCCGGGAACGGAAAACCCCAAGCTTAAAACCGGGGAAGTGGAGGTTTACGCAACCGCCTGTAAGATTCTCAACCGGGCCAAAACGCCGCCCTTCTTGGTCGAGGACGAGGTTAACGTTGACGAGGACCTGCGGCTCCGTTACCGCTACCTGGACCTGCGCCGGCCAGAGATGCAGGAAGCGCTCCGGATGCGCCACCGGGCGGCAAAGGTGATCCGTGATTTTTTAGACGCGCACGGCTTCTGGGAGATTGAGACACCTATGCTCACTAAGAGCACGCCGGAAGGAGCGCGCGACTATTTAGTGCCGAGTAGGGTGAACCCGGGGCGTTTTTATGCTTTGCCGCAGTCCCCCCAGCTTTTCAAGCAGATCTTAATGGTAGCCGGGATGGACCGCTACTTCCAGATCGTGCGCTGTTTCCGGGATGAGGACCTCCGTGCCGACCGGCAGCCCGAGTTCACCCAGATCGATATGGAGATGTCCTTTGTCGATGTGGACGACGTGCTCTCCCTCAGCGAGGCGCTTATTGCCGCGGTCTGCCGGGAGGTGGCGGGGGTTGAAGTGAAAACTCCTTTCCCGCGCCTTACCTACGCAGACGCGATGGCGTTTTACGGTACGGATAAGCCCGACATTCGTTACGGGATGAGGCTTACGGACGTTTCGGATCTCGTGGCCGGCAGCGAGTTCAAGGTTTTTGCGGGGGCGATTGCCGCGGGTGGTTGCGTTAAGGGGCTTGCGGTTCCCGGCGCAGCCTCCTTCAGCCGGCGGGAGATTGACGAGCTTACCCGCTACGCGGCTTTTTTCGGCGCGAAGGGTCTGGCCTATATCCAGCTTACGTCTGAGGGGCCAAAATCCCCTATCCTTAAGTTCTTTAAGCCGGGGGAAATTGAGGCGCTTGCCGGCCGGCTGGAGGCGGGCACGGGAGACCTCCTCCTTTTTGTCGCTGACCGGCCGCCGGTGGTGCAGCGTAGCCTCGGGGCGCTGCGCGCACATCTCGCGGCGATGCGCGGCTTTATTCCGGCGGGATTCGCCTTCTTGTGGATCGTCGATTTTCCGCTACTCGAGTACGATGAAGCAGAGCAGCGCTATGTTGCCGTCCACCATCCGTTCACTGCGCCGCGGGAGGAAGATATCCCGCTGCTGGCTACCGATCCGGGGCGGGTCCGGGCTAAGGCTTATGACCTGGTCTTAAACGGCGTCGAGCTTGGAGGCGGCAGTATCCGGATTCACCGGCGGGAGGTCCAGGAGGAGCTCTTCCGGACGATCGGTTTGCGGCCGGAGGAAGCTGTCGAGAAGTTCGGCTTCCTGCTTGAGGCCTTTGAGTACGGTGCGCCGCCGCACGGCGGGATCGCCTTCGGTTTTGACCGCCTGCTGATGTTGCTTCTCGGGCGAAAGACGATCCGGGATGTCATTCCCTTCCCGAAAACCCAGAGCGCCCAGGACTTGATGACAGGAGCGCCGGCACCCGTTACGGCGCACCAACTTGCGGAGCTACATATCCGACTGCAACTAAAAGAGCCAGCTGTAGCCCGGGCGCAGGTCTCTGGCCCGGCAATCGGGGGCAAAAGTAGTTAAGAGATCCGGTATTAGAACGAAAAATTTCGCGCAGAACGTTAAATTATGCCCTGTTTTCGCGATATAATTGATTAAGAGAGCTTTCAGACGGACGAAGCCAAAATGGGAGTGTAGTTTTGCCGCAGGAATTATCGCTTACGACGATGGCCCTTATGCTGTTAAGTGGCATGGGGCTTCTTTTGTACGGTATCAGCGTCATGAGCGAGGGCCTACAGAAAATCGCGGGCCACAGGCTGCGCCAGATCTTCGGCGCCGTAACCGACCGGCCCTTTCTCGGGGTCGTTGCCGGAGCGGTGGTTACGATCCTCTTCCAGAGCAGCACCGCGACGACGGTGATCCTGGTGGGGCTTGCGGCCGCGTCGGTGGTTACGCTGCGCCAGTGTCTGCCCGTGATTCTCGGTGCCGATATCGGGACCACGGTTACAGCCCAGCTCATCGCCCTCAAGGTTACGGAGATCTCGCTTCCCATCGTGGGTGTAGGGGCCCTCATCGTTTTTTTAGCAAGAAGGACCGCTACCGGCAGGTAGGGCAGGCGGTCATCGGCTTCGGGCTTCTCTTCTTGGGCCTGAAGATTATGGGAGACGCGATGGCACCCCCTGCGCTACTCGACTGTTTTAAGAGAGGCGCTACTGGGGGTAAGTTCCAGCCCGCTGCTGGCGATTCTGATCGCCGCGATCTTTACCTTCCTGATTCATAGCAGCGCGGCGGCCCTCGGCGTTATTGTGGTGCTGGCCTCCCAGGGCCTGATCGATACGCTTGCCGCCTTCTACTTTATTCTCGGCGCAAATGTTGGCTCCTCGTTTACGGCGGTATTCTCCAGTCTCGGTTCCCACCGCGAAGCGCAGCGGGTTGCAGCGGCGCATGTTTTAGCCAAGGTGGGGGGAACCGTTCTCGTGTTTCCTTTTGCGGTGCCGTTTGTCAACTGGTTGACCAGCGTTACTTCGTCACCCAGCTTCCAGGTGGCCAACGCCCATACCCTCTTTAATGTCTTCGTCACCTGTGCCTTTTTCCCGCTCCGCAATTTCGGTGCCCGGGCCCTGGAACGGCTGCTACCGGAAAAAAGATTCCCGATTTCGAACCGCGGTACCTGAACGAAGCCCTGCTCGACATCCCTTCGATTGCTCTGGGCCTAGCCTACCGGGAGGTTGCGCGGCTCTCGGGCGGAGGTGCTGCGGATGTTTCGGGATGTGGACCGGGTATTGCGCTTCAACAAGTACGATTTGACGGAGCGGATGATTTATAAGGAAAACGTAGTCAACACGCTCTTCTCGAAGGCGACGGCTTACATCACCCTCCTACTCCGGCGGCCTTTAAGCCGCCGGGAGTTCGAGAAGGGT
>NZ_JBRAIN010000048.1:0-13283 GCF_052743955.1 Thermodesulfitimonas sp. | reverse complement strand
AACTCCACCCTGTTCTGTGGGCTTATCTCTTTCGCCCACCTGCAATCCGGATAGTCAAGGAGGCAGCCGCGAAAGGTCTGGGGCCAGGTGCTATCGAAGGCGCCCGGAAGAGGGTAGCAGAACGCGAACTTAAAAAGGCATCGGAATAAGCCGTTACAATATATCAAACTTGACAGGCGTCGTAGTTGATAGATAGAATATCCAGGGAGGGGAGTAGCAACGTGCCTGGCGGCGTCAGTACGGCGTGATGCCCGCTGCCAGGGCGGCTGGTAGCCGTTTGCGAGACCTTCGCCCGGCTTGTGTTGGCGGGTGGAGGTCTTTTTAATTTTTTAAGGTTAGAGGAGGTCGAAGTTTAAAATGGACTTCCTTAGTGCGGCAACTCTGTTTGGCGTGTTTACCATTATTTTAGCCGACCTTCTGCTTGCCGGTGACAACGCCCTGGTGATTGGCATGGCCTGTCGTGGGCTGCCACCGGCACAAAAAAAAGAAAGCGCTAATTTGGGGTACGGCAAGCGCGATTTTCTTACGTATCGTTCTAAAATCCATAGCCACTTTACTTTTGCTTGTTCCTTTTCTTAGCGCTGCTGGAGGGCTGTTGCTGATTTGGGTAGCTTTGAAACTGGTGGGGCCGGAAAAGCGAGTAACCCAAATGAACGCCTCTAAAAGTCTCTTTGAGGCCATAAAGACGATTATTGTTGCCGATGTGGTGATGAGTCTGGATAACGTGCTGGCGGTGGCCGGGGCGGCTCACGGGAACATTTTGCTGGTTATCTTTGGCCTTCTCCTGAGTATCCCTATTCTCATTAATAGGAGCCAGCTGGTTTCCCTGCTTGTGGAAAAGTACCCCCTTCTCCTTTTTGCCGGGGCGGCGGTGCTTGCTTGGACAGCCGGTAAGATGTTGGTAGAGGATAGACTTATTCACCAACTAGTGGCTAATTGCCAGGCGGCTTTTCTGCCGGTAAAAATCCTTATTCCAGCAACGGTTACGGTTTTGGTCTTAATTGCCGGGTGGGTTTTGTACAAAAGAGAAATGAAAAAAGGAAAAACCCTGGTTAGAAGTATTCCCGGCTGCTAGGGCCCTTGCTGGCAATTCTAGAGGAGGTGTTTGCGGTGGCGCGGAAAAGGGACGGTTTGAGCCGGGCCAGGAGTGCCCTTTACGGGTTGGCGCGGCTCTTAGGAGACGTTTCGGCGGTGAAGAAAGGGACCGCAGGCCGCTGGCTGCTGCGGAGGGCGGCAGGCAAGGCAACCGGGCGGCTGCTGGGGAAGCTGTTCAGGTAGGAGGAAAAGACGGTTGGCGATGATCTGCCGGGAAGAATCCCGGCCTTATTTTTTAAAAGGGCTTTGAGGGCAACCTTTAAGAATGGTCATACTTAGGTCATATTTTGGCGGTAAAACAAGGCAGTGACAAAAAGTAAACCCGCCGGAAATCCAGTCCTGGCGGGCTTTTTAGCCTGGTGGACCTGGGGGGATTCGAACCCCCGGCCTCTTGAATGCGAGTCAAGCGCTCTCCCCCTGAGCTACAGGCCCACTAACGAGAAATATTGTAGCACGGGGCAGCGCCAAACGCAAGGGGGAGAACTGATTTATCAAATATGGGATGTGTTCCGGTTTCGAGATGGTTTAGGAATCAGGATATCTTCTGCAGAGAAACCTCCTGCCGCTGGCGCTTAATCATCACTTCTTCCGCATAGTCGGCGGCGATCAGGTAAAGGTTTACCCAGAGCTCGTGCTCGTTCGGCTTACCTTCGAGTTCCTTGGCCAGCTCGCGGAATTTCTTGCCCACGCGGTCCTTGAAGGACGAGAATTCCGCCAGGGCCTCGAGCATGTCCCGCTGGCTATAGGTTGATCCCTCACGTAACACTTTAAACATTGCCTCACCTCCTTAGCCAAATATTACCATATAAAGAGTTTATTGGCAATGATATAAATTTGTCGAATCGCTGTCGCTACGAGCGCGATGTGCCCAGGTAAAAAGGGGCTGTCCCGATTGACTTTTGGGACAGCCCCTTTTCGCGAATACTGGTTCGCCGGTCGCAGCAGGACGCGCGCGCAGGAATGCTTGGCGCCTTACGTGTTGTCCGGCCAGGGCCGGTGCGCGTGTGCCCCGCCGTAGAACCCCCGCTGTACCGCTCGCGTAGGCTGGGCTGGCGGCGAAGGCCTGCTGTCCGCTGACGCCGTATCCGCCGGGGGAAGCGAAGGCTGCTCCGGTGTAACCGGTGTAGCCAGCCGTTTGCGCTCCCGCGGCGGGCGCCGCGTAAGTGCCGGTATAGGGCGCGCCGTAGGCACCGGTATAGGGTGCACCGCCGGTATATTGCGGTGCACCGGCGTACTGGCCGGCACCTGCATAGTGACCTCCAGTGTACTGGGGTGTGGTCCACTGCGTCGCCGCACCCCACTGGCCGGCGGTGAGGGTCGTGCCCAACTGCTGGGCGACCGAAGAGATGGTGTTGAGTTCGTTCTGCAGGCTTAAGCAGAGCTGCTGGATGCGCTGCAGTTGCTGGCTATTAAAACTCTCCTGCTGGCTGAGCCAGGCAAGTTGTGACTGCGCCTGCTGTTCGGCCTGCTGCAGCTGCATGGTAACCTGACTGATGTTGTTGAGGTCCTGCCGCAGGCAACTCAAATGGTTTTGGAGTTCTTGAAGGCGATGCATTTTCCCCCTCCTGCTTTTTTTGGTATTATTAGCAGGTCAACCGTTCTTCATTAGTGGAAAAAACGCCTGGACCGTAAGCAGGGCACCTGTGGGCTGCTGCCGGCCGCTCACCGGCCAATTTTAAGGTGCTGTAAATCGCAGGTAGCAAGAGGGTGCAGGCGGAAACCGTGAAGCTCCGGTGTGCAGGCAGCGAGACGAACGCTGTAGGTAAGCGGAATTAAGGGAGAATCGGCGGCAACGGTGGCGAGCGCCCGGGCATAGATTTGCGCCCGCACGGGCGAATCGGGAATTTGCTGGCCCCGGGCCAGCAGCAGGTCGAGAATGGGGTTGTGGTAGCGGGTGGCGTTTAGCCCCCGGGGTATTTGAAATGAGGCGAGGAGACAGCAAAGAAAGTTGTCCGGGTCGCCGTTCTCGCTTGTCCACCCGTAGAGAAAGAAGTCCCCTTCCTGGCGCTTGATCGCCGCCTTAAGTTTCTCCCAGGGGTAGGCGCGGATCACGACCTCGATTCCAGCAACCGCGAGCTGTCGCTTTATCTCTGCCGCCAACCGGACACCCCCTCCCGGATTGTACGGCCGGGCTTCGTTATAAGTGAGCAGGGTAAGCGGGCGCTTTTTCAGAATGGGAGGGGCCTTGGTAGGTATCTGGTGGGAGTTGGCTGGGGCCTGCAGCGGTATGGTTCCGGCGACAGGCGGCGGTAGGAGCGCGGTGGCTGGTGGCAATAGCCGGCCGTAAAGATTGCGGCAGAGCGCTGCCTGGTCGATCAGCGACGCCAGCGCGCGGCGGGCCGCAGGATCGGCGAACGGCTCTTTATCGGTGTAAAGGCCGAGATAACTGACGGCGGCGCCGGTGGTTTGAACCAGAGTCGCGGAAGAGAGTTTACTGACGGCGGCGAGAGGGACGTCGAGTGCGATGACGCCTTTCCCTTGCTGCAAAAGCCGGAGACGCTGTACGGGGGCCGGTATTTTTCGGAGCAGAACGCGGGTGACGGTGGGTATCTTACCCCAGTAGCCTTGGTAAGCCCGTAAGGCTACCTCCTCTTCTCGTAACGCCTCTATTTTATAAGGGCCGGTGCCGGCCGGAGGAGCGCCAGGCAGGTATATTGCAGCCTGAGGTAGCGCCAGGTTTCGCAGGAAGGGTGTATAGGGGTACTTCAGGCGAAAGGTGACGTGCTGCGAGTCGGGCGCGGCCACGCTCGCGACCATCCCGAAGAGGAGGCGGAGGTAAGGTGAACCAGCAGCGGCCGATAGCTTGCGCGCAAAGGCGGCGGCTACGACAGGGGCAGTGAGGGGCGGCCGTTATGGAAGCAGACGCCCGGACGGAGCGTAAAGCTCCAGGTGCGTCCGTCGGGTGAGACACCCGCCAACTTGTTGCCAAGCAGGGCTCGACGGCGCAGCTACCCGGCTTGAAGCGCACAAGACCCTCGAAGATATTGGGTAGGAAAGTGCCGGCTTCGTTATCGGGGAGATTTTCCGGTATAATATTACCAGGGAGTACCGGGGTAGCAATTAGAATCATTTCGGTTTCTGCGTTGCGGCGGTGTCTGTTTTCAAGGGCCACGACGTAAAGTACGGTTAGAATAATACAGGTGGTAGCCATAAAGAGGAAAAAATTTTTTTCGCGATGTGGATCACAAAGAGCTGCCGCATCTCTTTCACCGGGCGGGAGATTCTAGGTTACATATTCTGGTAGTAACAGCGTTTTCCTTGTGGATTCCCGGGTAAATTTGAGGCGTACGTCATTCTCCAAAAGGTGTTTATTTCTGGTGGCGTATCCGGTATAATTATCACCGTTGTAAATTTATCAGGGTTGTAAATTTATCAGGAATGAGGGGAGACAGTGCTGCCGACGCCGAAAAAATACTTCGTAACTGCAGCTGCCGCCGAGGGCACTACGAAACTCAACGCTTTCGACAATGCGCTTCTTGCGGCGCGCATTGGCAACATCAACCTAATTCGCGTTTCGAGCATCCTGCCGCCTGGAACGGAGTATGAGTCTAACCTGGTCTTCCCGCCCGGTTCATTTGTCCCAACAGCCTACGGTTATATCATCAGCGACGTTCCCGGGGAACTCATCGCGGCCGCCGTAGGGGTGGGCGTTTCGCGCGAGAGCTTCGGCGTGATTATGGAATTTTCGGGGAAGTGCACGGAGGCGGAAGCGCGGGTAAAAATCGAAGGGATGATCCGGGAGGCCTTCGACCGGCGGCAGATGGAAGTAATCGAGATGAAAATTGCGGCGGTGGAACACCGGGTTGTGCACATCGGTTGCGCCCTGGCGGCCGTGCCGCTCTGGTACTAGTTTTTTGGAGGAGGTAAAAACGATGGAACTCTGGTACACCGAGGACCAAAACAACATCCTGCGCTTCAGCTACCGGGTTAACCAGTCGCTGCACGTCGAAAAAACGCCCTTTCAGCACCTGGCGGTGCTTGATACCGTTGGTTTCGGGCGGGTGCTGGTCCTCGATGGGATTGTGCAGACGACGGTATGGGATGAGTTTATCTACCACGAGATGATTGCCCATGTGCCGCTTAACACGCACCCGAACCCCAAAAAAGTGCTGATTATCGGGGGTGGTGATGGGGGTACGGCCCGCGAAGTGGTGCGCCATCCCCGCGTAGAACAGGCCGTAATGGTCGAAATCGACGAGCGTGTTGTCGCCGCGGCGCGCCAGTATCTGCCGGAGCTGAGCGTGGAACTCGACAACCCAAAGCTCGACCTCCGTTTTACCGACGGCATCAAGCACGTTGCCGCAAGCCGGAACGAGTACGACGTGGTTATCATCGACTCGACGGATCCGGTAGGGCCGGCGGTCGGCCTTTTCAGCCGGGAGTTTTACAGCCAGGTTTGCCAGGCGCTCAAGGAAGACGGCCTTTTTGTTGCCCAGACCGAATCGCCCTTTTTTAACACCGACGTACTGGCGCGAATCTACAAGGATATCGGGGCGATCTTCCCGGTTGTCCGCACCTATTTGGCCTGCGTACCTTCCTATCCGGGCGGGCTCTGGAGCTTCACGCTGGGTTCGAAAAAGTACGACCCCCTTGAGGTTAAGCCCGAAATCATCCCGGCACTCGGCTACCGGTACTATAACCTGCAGGTTCACCGCGCGGCTTTTGCTCTGCCGCAGTTTTTGAAAGAAGCTCTGGGTCAGGGTTAAGGATGTTCACCGGGATCGTTCGCGACGGCCTTTTCCTTGCTGCGAGTGACGATTGGGCACGCGCGAAAGTGGTTCTCGTGGGCGCCGGGCTCGACAGCACAGTTTCTTTCCGGCCCGGGACGCGGGATGGGCCGCGGGCCGTCCGCTATTTTTCCCAGTGTCTTGAGGAGTACAGCCTCCAGCTAGGGCGGGACCTCCGCGCCCTGCCGTTTTGCGACCTCGGCGATATCGCGCTGCCCCACGGCCACGTGGCGGGGGCGCTGGACCTCATCGAAGACGTAGCGGCACGACTCTTCGCGGCCGGCAAGATACCGGGGGTGATCGGTGGTGAGCACCTGATCACCCTTCCGGTGGTAAGGGCCGCGCGCCACTTTTACCCGGAGCTGGTGGTGCTTCACTTCGACGCCCATGCCGACCTGCGTGACGAGTATCTCGGTGTCAAGCTCTCCCACGCTACGGTAATGCGGCGGGTGGTGGAGCTTCTCGGGCCGGGACGGGTTTACCAGTTCGGCATTCGCTCCGCCGATGGGGAAGAGGTTTTGTACGCCCGCGAAATGACCAGATTCCACCCCTTCAGGGTGGCCGAGCCTTTCACCGGAGTCAAGGAAAAAATAGGGGCACGGCCCGTTTACGTAACGCTCGATATCGATGTTGTCGATCCCGCTTACGCTCCTGGCGTGGGAACGCCGGAGCCGGGCGGGATCGACGTTGCCGAGTTGTTAGAGACGGTTTGCCGCTTTGAAGGGCTCAACGTGGTCGGTTTTGACCTCGTTGAGGTTAATCCAGCGTACGACCCGGCCGGACTGGCGCCGCTTTTGGCGGCTAAAGTGATAAGGGAGTTGGTAATGATCCTGACCGGATAAGAGACAAAGCAACAGAAGGGAGGTGAGCCCGTGCGCGAAGGAAAGGTACAGATAATACCACTGGGCGGCCTCGGCGAAATGGGTAAAAACTCGCTCGCGATCCGGTACGGTGACGATATTCTGGTTATCGACTGCGGGCTGATGTTCCCGGAGGATGAGCTGCTGGGGATTGACGTTGTCATCCCTGACATAACCTACCTCTTAGAAAATAAAGAATGCCTCCGGGCGATTATTCTGACCCATGGTCACGAGGACCACATCGGGGCGATTCCGTACGTTCTGCCTCACTTCGACGTGCCGATTTACGGCACCCGCCTGACCCTTGGCCTGCTCGAAGGGAAGCTCGAGGAGCACCTTCCGGGTTTCAAGGCCGACCTCCGGGAGGTTCGGCCGCGCGATCTTCTGACGATTGGCAACTTTAAAGTGGAATTCATCCGGGTCTCCCACAGCATCCCCGACGCGGTTGCGGTGGCGGTGCATACGCCGCTGGGCGTGATTCTCCATTCGGGTGACTTTAAAATTGACTACACGCCGGTCGATGGGGAGCGGATCGATTTTCACCGGCTGGCTAAATTAGGTGAAGAAGGGGTGCTAGTACTGCTTTCGGACAGTACCAACGCGGAGCGCCCCGGTTATACGATGTCGGAAAGGGTGGTCGGCGAAACCTTTGAGGAGACCTTCCGGCGTTCCCGCAGCCGCATCCTGATCGCCACCTTCGCGTCGAACATCCACCGGATTCAACAAGCGATAATTGTCGCCCACCGGTTCGGCCGTAAGGTAACGATTGCCGGCCGGAGTATGGTCAACGTGGTGACGGTAGCCCACCGGCTCGGCTACTTGCAGATACCGCCGGGAACGATGGTAGAATTAGAAGAAGCAAACCGGCTGCCGCGCCACGAGGTGGTGATTCTCACCACCGGAAGCCAGGGCGAACCAATGTCCGCACTGACCCGGATGGCGATGGCCGACCGTAAACTCGTCGAGATTTACCCGGGCGATACCATCATCATTTCGGCGGTGCCGATTCCGGGCAACGAAAAATTGGTGGCGCGGGTGATCGACCAGCTTTTCAAGCGCGGCGCGGAGGTGCTCTACGAAACCGTCTCGGGGCTCCACGTCTCGGGGCACCCGAGCCAGGAAGAGCTGAAGCTGATGATTAGCCTCACGCGGCCGAAGTTTTTCATCCCCATCCACGGGGAGTACCGGATGCTGATGCGCCACGCGGAACTGGCGCGGGAAATGGGCGTGAAACCGGAAAACATCTTTGTGGTGGAGAACGGACAGGTCGTCGAGTTCAGCCGCAGGGGCGGCCGTTTCGCCGGACGGGTAACCGCGGGACGGGTGCTGGTCGACGGTCTGGGAGTAGGTGACGTCGGCAATATTGTGCTGCGGGACCGTAAACAGCTGGCCAAAGACGGCATCCTCATTGTGGTGCTGGCGATAAGTCAGGAATCGGGACAGGTAGTCGCGGGACCAGATATTGTTTCCCGCGGGTTCGTCTATGTGCGGGAGGCGGAGGAGTTGCTCCAGGAGGCTAAGGCGCAGGTGCGCGCGGCGCTGGAGAAGTGCCAGGAAAAAGGGCTTAACGAGTGGGCGAGTATTAAGGCGCAGGTGCGCGACATCCTGGGCCGGTTCCTTTACGAGCGCACCCGGCGCCGGCCAATGATCCTGCCGATCATCATGGAGGTTTGAGGCGATGCGGGTTAAGACTCAGCGGCTCGATTTTAAGACGCGCTTTAAGATTAAGGGAGGTTTTGTCCTCGCCACGGTTTTTTTGACCTTTATCGATTTCCTCTACTGGTGGTTGCCCCGCGTGATCCCTCTGCGGCGCCGGCGGCGGCCGGCGGGCCGGCTGGTGTTCCGGGTGCGGGAGTAGCAGCGAGTTTATTTTGCGCGAGAGAGTGGCAAAGATAAACATTCACCCTAAAAATAGACCCCGGATAATCGTCCGGGGTCTCACTTTCATGCTCGTAGAGCGCAGCGGCCGAAGCCTTTCCGTTATTCCGGCGTGATCTCAACCTGTCTATCTTGCGCTCCTTTTGCCTTCGGGACCACGACTTCCAGCACGCCATCCTTAAAGCTCGCCTTGGCTTTGTCGCGGTCCACCGCTACCGGCAGCGGGATGGTCCGCGAAAACTTCCCGTAAGCCCGCTCGCTCCGGTAATAGTTTTTCTCTTTTACTTCTTCCTCCCGCTTCATCTCGCCCTGAATGGTGATCTCTTCATCCGTAACGAAGATCCTGACGTTCTTCTTGTCCACGCCCGGCAGGTCGACCTTTACGATAACGTTGTCGTCGCGCTCGAAAACGTCAACCGCCGGCAGCCACGCCCCTAACTGTTCTTCTCGGAAGAGCCGCGGAAATCTGCCGAAGACCTTCTCCATTGCCTCCCGCATTTCGCGCAGTTCCCGCCATGGGTCCCATGGTAAGAGGTACGGCATCAAAAAACACCCCCCGGTCTTAAGATTTTAGAGGCCTTACAGAGGTAATTATACCTGAGCGGCCAAAAAAAGGGAAGAGGCAAGTTTTCCATCCTTCCTTATAAGAGCCCTGCTTCTGCAAGACGCCGGTTAGCGTAGGCACGCGCTTCTTTTTCCTCCTCCGGCGTGAGGGGTTTGAGACGTAGCAGGTCCGGTCCCAGGCGGGCGAGAAAGATGCCTGTGCCGCCCTTTTCCACAACGAGGTAGAGGTGATCCTCAGGGATAATGGCGAAGGCATAGTCTCCTTTGCGGATAGCCGCTACCGGGATCGTTTCCTGATTCGCTATGAAATGCGCTACCGCCTCTTTAATGTTCAACTTCACTGCAAGATTCCTCCTTCAATGGAGTAATGGCCGGTGGGTGGCGCATCTGTCACGGCGCTCCGGTCCGGGAGCAGAAACCCGGTACAAATTTTAGCACAAGTCTTCTTCCTCTTACGAGGGAAAAAGAAAGCGGCGCCGAAAATTACAAAAAGGGGGCGATGCCGGTGAAAGTGCAATGGGGAGCCAAGGTTAACAGCACAGGTGTAAAGAACGTGGGTAATGCGGGTCCGGCGGGCTTTACCGCCACCTTGGAAGCCGTTACGCGGCAGGGTGGCGGGCTGGAGGAGCTCTTTGCCGCCGCCGCGGCCCGGTTTGGCGTGCGCGCGGAACTCTTGCAGGCGGTGGCCCGGGTCGAGTCAGGGTTTAACCCGCGGGCGGTTTCCCGGGCCGGGGCGCAGGGTATCATGCAGTTGATGCCGGATACCGCCCGGGCGCTCGGGGTGCGGGACCCCTTCGACCCTGCAGAAAACATCTTTGCCGGCGCGGCCTACTTGCGGTCGCTGCTCGACCGTTTCGGGGGAAATGAGGCCTTGGCGCTGGCCGCTTATAACGCCGGTCCGGGCGCGGTAGCGCGTTATGGGGGCATTCCACCCTATGCGGAAACCAAAGCTTACGTTGCTAAGGTCCTGCAACTAAGCGGGTGCGCGGTTGAGGCGGCACTTCCTTCGGAGGCTGGCGGGCGCTTGGAAATAGCAGCGGTAAAAGCGGAAGGGCTGGTGCCCGGCGACCCGGTAGAAGATGCAGAAACGCCGGCCGTCGAGATGGAAAAACTCGCCGCCCTGGCGCTTGTGTGGCGGTACGCGTTAGCGGAATACCTGCTCCACGCCGCCGGGGAGGAAGAAAAGCCGGCATAAAGACGACCCTGCCTCGCCGTAGCGGTGGCGGGGCGCTTAAAATAGTGCTGGACTGACACGGGAGGAATAGGCTTGCGTATACTGGTCATTGGTGCCGGGGCGCTAGGCTCGGTTTTCGGAGGTTTTCTGGCCCTGGCGGGAGGAGAAGTGACGCTACTCGGCCGCCCTTGGCATCTGGAGGCCGTGGCGCAGCAGGGTCTTTTTATCGAGGGTATTTGGGGGGTTCCCGCGGTAGCGAGAGCAGCGCTTGCGTGGCAGAGTTGGTCGTTGCGGAGGGCAAGGTGCAGGAAATTCGCTGGGATAAACCCGGAACGCCGATCCCTCCCAACGGCTACGTCCTGCGCGGGCAGGGGGCGGCGGCCGCCTTTCTGCTCGACAATTTCCAGGTTGGGGACCCGGTGGCGGTCTATTACTGCGTGGATTCTCCCTATGCGGAGATGCAGTTGGCGGCGGGCGGCTATGCACTTTTAGTTGTGGCAGTAGAGCAAAGCGTAGGTAGTACCAGCCTGACCCTGAAAGAGTTTGCCGCGTTCCTCGCGGAACGCCTGGGCGCCTGGCGCGCCCTTAATCTCGACGGCGGCGGTTCAACCAGCCTGGCCGTTCGGTCGCTGGGTGAGTTCAAGCCCGTGCTGGTGAATAAGCCCGCAAGGGGAGCGGAAAGATAGGTGCCCGATGCCATCGGCGTTTTCAGCACTGCGCCCCAGGGAGAGCTTGCGGGCCTGGTGGTCCGGGGGCCGCAGGAAATCATCGCCGGTTTACCCTATCGTTACCGGGCTGCCGGTTACGACGCTTATTTCAACCCTTACCCGGTCGATCCCCAGGCCGTCACCTGGACGGTCGCGGAAGGCGCGGGCAGCTTTGACGGTGGCGAGTTAACGGCGCAGGCAGGAGGCCTTCTCGTTATCAGTGCCAGGGCGGGTAACGTAACCGGAACGCTCCGGGTCAAGGTGCTCGGTAGCGAGGATATGGCCCGTCTCGAGGTTACGCCGGCCCGCATCCGGCTGGCTCCTGGACAACAGATGCGGCTGAGCGTCCGGCTTTACGGGAAGGATGGCCGCACGAGGACGTTGCCGGCAGGCTGCGTGCAGTGGACAGCGTAGGACGGCATAGGAAGTCCAGAAGGCACGGCGCAGTCCTTCCGCGACGCGGCACAGATTCCGCGCTGGGCGCTTCCCGCAGTTGGGCGCGCGGCGGCTGCCGGGCTTGTCGGTGGGTCGGGCGGGTTTTTTTGGGCCGCTCGCCACGGCAACACGGGCTGAAGCAGCGGCCCTGGTAGTGCGCGCGCTGCAATACCACCTGGAGCACCTGGCGTAGCCCCAGAATCCCTGCTTAGAAAGTGCGGCGGGGGAGCGGCGCAGCTCCGGAGCAGGAATTTGGATCCTGCCTGGCGAACCCTAACCCAAAAGTTCCCGGCTGCTTAAAGGCGGATAATTTTACGAAGTGGAGTGATTTTTTTGGATGCCTACGCCATTATCAGAAAAAAGCGTGATGGGGAACGTCTGTCACCGGAGGAGATTTCATGGTTCATTGACCGGTACGTGGCGGGAGAAGTGGCTGACTACCAGGCGGCGGCCTGGCTTATGGCTGCTTACCTGCGTGGCCTCGACGCCGGGGAAACCTTGGCGCTGACCGAAGCGTTGGTCCGTTCCGGGGAACAGGTAGATCTTTCGGGAATCAGGGGCGTTAAAGTTGATAAACATTCTACCGGGGGCGTCGGTGATAAGACCACCCTCGTTTTGGCGCCGCTTTTGGCGGCGGCCGAGGCCAAGGTGGCTAAAATGTCGGGACGGGGCCTCGGTCATACGGGCGGCACTATCGATAAATTAGAGGCCATCCCGGGCTTTCAAACCGCGCTGGAGCGAGAGGAGTTTGTAGCGCAGGTAAACCGCACCGGCGTGGCGGTAGCCGCCCAGACGGAGAAGATTGTTCCCGCCGACCGGAAACTTTACGCTCTCCGCGACGTGACCGCTACGGTTGATAGCATTCCCCTCATTGCTGCCAGTGTGATGGCGAAAAAACTCGCCTGTGGTGCCGACGTGATTGTACTCGATGTCAAGACGGGTAGCGGTGCCTTCATGCAGGATACAGCGGCGGCTCAGGAGCTGGCGCGGCTGATGGTGGCGATCGGGAAGCGAGCTGGCCGGCGGGTAGTGGCGTTGGTCACCGACATGGACCAGCCGCTCGGTTATGCCGTGGGGAACGCCATAGAAGTCGCCGAGGCAATCGCTACCTTGAAAGGGCGGGGGCCGCTCGACTTGACGGAGCTCTGCCTCGAGCTTGGCAGCCGGGCCCTTTGCCTCGGCGGTCTTGCGCTGAACCTTAAGATAGCGCGGGCCAGATTGGAAGAACTACTGCTTGGCGGCCAGGCGCTCGGGAAGTTTCGGGAATGGGTGGCCGCGCAGGGTGGCGACCCGCGGGTGGTAGACGAACCAGAGTTGCTGCCGCAGGCGCCGCAAAAGATACCCGTTTTAAGTCCGCGGGCCGGCTACGTTGTCCAGATTAACACGCTGGCGGTAGGCGAAGCCGCTAGGGTTCTCGGCGCGGGCCGGCGCCGCAAAGAGGAGAGCGTCGATCCGGCGGTCGGGGTGCTTCTGGCAACAAAAGTCGGCAGCCGAGTCGAAGCGGGTGAGCCGTTAGCGTACATCCTCGCCCGAGAGAAGGGGTTGACGGCGGCGCAGGAACTGCTGACTGGCGCTTTCACCGTCGCTGTCAACCATCCTAAGGCCCGCCCGCTGGTGTGTGCGGTGGTGGAAAAGTGAGGTTGGACTAAAATGGAGGAGCGCTGGCAGTGGCCTAAAGTGATTGCCGGACTGCTCTTTTGGGGAGCGGCGGCTCTGCTATATTTTTCATTTCCTAGAACGCCGAAAATACTTGTTTTAGTCTTTTTATTCGCCTTCCTTGGACTTTACTACCCTCTTTCGGCCCTGTTCTTCCGTTGGCTGTTGAAGAATATTGATGATTTTC
>NZ_JBRAIN010000047.1:0-13672 GCF_052743955.1 Thermodesulfitimonas sp. | reverse complement strand
ATAATAATTCTATAAGAGAAGCTGAGGGAGTGGTGTAAGTTTGGTGCGGGCTACGGCAGAACGGTTGGCGAACAGTACGGTCCTCCTGGAGGTAGAAGTAGAGGCGGAGCGCTTCAGTCAAGCGGTGGAGCGCGCCTGCCGTAAACTTGCTAAAGACGTTATCATTCCGGGTTTCCGGAAGGGCCGGGTGCCACGGGTGATCTTAGAGCGGTATATCGGCAAGGAAACCCTGTATAACGAGGCCGCGGCGCTAACGATGGGCGAAGCCTATCCGGTAGCGGTGAAGGATACGGGGATCGAACCGGTAGCGCAGCCTGAGGTAGAGGTTATTCAGGCGGAGGAAGGAAAGCCGCTGGTTTTTAAAGCTAAAGTCGAGGTTAAACCGGAGGTTGAGCTGGGACAATACCAGGGAATAGAAGTCGTAAAGAAAGTAAAACCAGTAACTTCGGAAGATATAGAGGCAGAACTTGAAAGGTTACGTAACCGCTATGCCCCCCTGACAACGGTAGAAGATGGAATTGTGGCTACCGGCGATATTATAAAAATAGACTATAAAGGAACCGTTAACGGCAAGGCTTTCCGGGGAAGTGCGGTAAAGGGCAGGGAAATCGAAGCGGGCCGCGGTTACCTTATCCCGGCGCTGGATGAGGCGGTTATCGGGATGCGGACCGGCGAAACAAAAGAGGTAAAATTTACCCTTCCTGCCGACTACCCTGACGAAAGAGTGGCGGGCAAAGAGGCGGTTTTTGAGGTGACGGTGCGGGAGCTTCGCCGGAAAGAGTTGATGCCGCTCAACGATGATTTTGCTAAAGAAGTGAGCGAGTTTGATACGCTCGAGGAGCTTGAAGCGGATGTTGCCCGGCGGTTGCAGGAAGCGGCGGCGAACGAAGCTGATCTTCTCCTCCGCCAGGAAGTGGTGGCGCGGGTGGTAGAGAACGCCAAAGTGGAACCGCCGCCTTCCATGGTGGAAAATCAGGTAGAAGAGATGCTTGAAGATATGGTAGCTACCGTAGAGGGTCGTGGGGTTTCGCGGGAGCGCTTCTTTGAAATCATGAATACAACTCCCGAGGAGATGCGGGAGCGGCTCCGCGGGGACGCTGTCCGGACGATCAAGACCCGGTTAGTCCTCGATGCGGTAGCGAAAGCCGAAGGGCTTGAGGTAACCGAGACGGAAATTGAGGCGGAATTACAAAAACTTGCTGCGCTTTACCGGCATGACCCAGCAGAGTTACGCAAGGTCTTCGAGGCAACCGGGCGGCTTGAAGTGGTACGGCAAAAGTTACTCCGTGACAAAACAGTTGAGTTTTTAGTAGAAAAGGCGATAATAAAAGAAGAAGCCCCGGAGCCCGCTGCCGGGGTTGCAGCACCGGAAGCTGAAACTAAAGAAGCCGGTACCACGGCGAAGGCTTAGTAGGAAATCCGTCTTGAATTTGCCTCTTTAATAAGGGGAGGCGGAAGGTTTATGATAAAAAAGGAGTGGTTAGATGTCGACATTGGTACCTATCGTGGTTGAACAAACAAACCGCGGGGAGCGGGCTTATGATATATACTCGCGGCTGCTTAAGGACCGGATTATCTTTATTGGCGGGACAATCGACGATTACCTTGCTAACCTGGTAATCGCGCAGCTGCTTTTTCTGGAGGCGGAGGACCCGGAAAAGGATATCCACCTTTACATTAACTCACCGGGTGGGCTGGTTACGGCAGGGATGGCGATCTACGATACGATGCAGTACATCCGGCCTGACGTTTCGACAATTTGTTTGGGGCAGGCCGCAAGTATGGGGGCGTTCCTGCTGGCTGCTGGGGCTAAAGGAAAGCGGTTTGCGCTTCCTTGCGCCCGGATTATGCTCCACCAGCCGCTCGGTGGCGTGCAGGGGCAGGCGACTGAGGTGGAGATTCACGCGCGGGAGATACTCCGCGCCAAGCGGGTGCTCAATGAGCTTCTTGCAAAACACACCGGGCAGCCGTTTGACAAAGTGGAGCGAGATACAGAGCGAGATTTCTTTATGTCGGCCCAACAGGCGAAGGAGTACGGGATCATCGACGAAGTAATCACGATGCGGAAGAAACAGCCGAAGTAGGCTCTAAGCGAGGTGGATTCTTTATGTTTAACAGCGATAAGGGGCACCTGAAGTGCTCTTTCTGCGGCAAACACCAGGACCAGGTTAAGAAGTTAGTAGCGGGCCCGGGTGTCTATATCTGTGACGAGTGCATTGAGCTTTGCAACGAGATTATCGAGGAGGAGTTGAGTGAGGATCTCAGCGCGGAGTTACGCGATGTGCCGACGCCACGGGAGATCAAGGAGTTTCTCGACCAGTACGTTATCGGGCAGGAGCACGCCAAGAAGATCCTCTCGGTGGCGGTTTATAACCACTACAAGCGGGTTAACCTGAGTGGGAAGATTGAGGATGTTGAGCTGCAGAAGAGCAACATTCTGATGCTAGGGCCTACGGGCTGTGGCAAGACGTTATTGGCACAGACCTTGGCCCGGATGCTCAACGTACCCTTCGCCATCGCGGACGCCACTTCGCTGACTGAGGCTGGCTACGTGGGTGAGGATGTCGAGAACATCCTTCTTAAACTCATCCAGGCGGCCGATTACGACATTGAAAAGGCCGAAAAGGGTATCGTTTATATTGATGAGATCGATAAGATCGCGCGGAAATCCGAGAACCCTTCGATCACCCGTGACGTTTCGGGTGAGGGTGTGCAACAGGCGCTGCTGAAAATTCTTGAAGGGACAGTAGCGAGTGTACCGCCGCAGGGTGGGCGAAAGCATCCCCACCAGGAGTTTATTCAGATCGACACGACGAATATCCTTTTCATCTGTGGCGGCGCTTTCGAGGGGATAACTAAGATCATCCAGAACCGGGTGAGCGCGAAGACGATGGGCTTCGGCGCAGAGCTTGTGGTTCGTAAGGACCAGAACGTTGGTGAGATTTTACGCCAGATTTTACCGCAGGACTTGCTGAAGTTCGGGCTCATTCCGGAGTTTGTGGGCCGGCTGCCGGTGATCGTTACGCTCGACCCGCTCACGGAAGATGATTTGGTGCGGATCCTTACCGAGCCGCGCAACGCTTTGGTCCGCCAGTACGAGAAACTTTTTGAGCTTGATGGGGTAACTTTAGAGTTCCAGCCGGACGCGCTACGGGCGATAGCCCAAGAAGCGATTCGGCGCAATACCGGCGCCCGGGGCCTGCGGGCGATTCTCGAAGAGATTATGCTCAACGTAATGTACGATATCCCTTCGCGGGGCGACGTTACTAAGTGCGTTGTTTCCAAAGATACAGTTTTGAAGCGCGAGCAGCCGCTAATTGTAACGGTTGACCGGAAAAAGAAAAAGGAAGGCGCCGTTTAGGCGAGCCGAAATGCAGGGTATAGAAAACAGCAGGAACTAGTGAATCAGGCCGCGAACCCTAACTCCTATTAGGAAGTGAGGGCGCGGCTTAAGTTTTCTATGGGATGTCCGAAAGGAGGTTGCTGCTATGTTTCCCGGAGAGTTTTCGCCCCGTCTGGTATTGAACGTAGTAGATATAGCCCTCGTTGTACTTATTGCCTATTCTATCTATAGTTTAATCCGGGGGACCAGCGCGGTGCAGCTACTAAAGGGGCTGCTGGTCTTAGCCGCACTTACGGGGGTTGCCCATTGGTTGCGGCTAACTCTCTTAAGCTGGATTCTGGAAAAGATCTGGACGGTTGCTTTTGTGGCTGTAGTTATCATCTTTCAGCCCGAAATCAGACGGGTATTAGAAAGACTTGGTCGGGGTGCTCCCCTTCTTCGGTTAATCGGGACGGGGGAAGGGCGAGCAGGTCATAGGGCAAGTGGCTACGGCGGTAGCAGAATTAGCGCGTACCCGGACAGGAGCGCTGATTGCCTTTGAGCGGGAGACGGGGCTAAGAGAGTTCGCCAAAAGTCGCAGCAGGTAGAACTCATTAAGCGTGTTGGCCCGGAGGTGAATCTCGGGAACATCTCTCCGGGCGAGGTCCTGGCTCTTGAGGCCATACGCCGGGGCTTACGCGGGGATACGATCGTAATGGTTGCCGATGTGGCGGAGGCGTAGCGTTTGTAACGCATTTTGTGTTCCGGCAGGTTTCATGCCGGTGGTAGTTCTGCTTCGCGGATCCTGGCGAGCACGGCGGCAAGTTCCGGCGGTAGCGGTGCTTCAAGGCGAAGGAATTCTCCTGTAGTAGGGTGCGTAAATCCCAGCACGCCGGCGTGGAGGAACTGCCCGCTAAGCCCAAGGTGCGGACGTGCTGGGCCGTACTTCAGGTCGCCGACTACCGGATGCCCGATATGGGTCAGATGGACGCGGATCTGGTGGGTCCGTCCGGTGGCAAGGCGTAACTTAAGCAGCGTGTACCTAGCAAACCGCTCTACCACTGTATAATGGGTGATTGCCTCTTTCCCGGCAGGGGTTACGGCCATCTTCTGGCGGTCCCGGGGGTGACGGCCGATCGGAGCAATTACGCTTCCCGCATCCTCCTTGGGTTGGCCATAAACAAGTGCCATATACTCCCGGAGGATACGGCGTTCCTTTAGCTGGGTGGCCAGCGAAAGGTGGGCCGCGTCGGTTTTGGCCACCATCAGGAGCCCGGAGGTTTCTTTATCCAGCCGGTGTACGATTCCCGGGCGGAGTACCCCGTTAATCCCGGATAGATCGGTGCAGTGGTAAAGAAGGGCGTTAACCAGAGTCCCTTGGTAGTGTCCAGCCCCCGGATGAACAACCATCCCCCGGGGCTTGTTGACCACGAGCACGTCTTGATCCTCGTAAACGATTTCTATCGGGATAGGTTCCGGAAGAATTTGCGGGATTTCCGCCGGCGGTAAGTGTACGCTTATCTCGTCTCCGGGGCGGAGGCGGTAACTGGGACGGACGGTGCGGCTGTTCACCAAAACCTGGCCGGCATTAATAAGCTGCTGGAAGCGCGAGCGGCTGATATCCGGAATCTCACGGGCGAGGTAAAGATCTACGCGGGTTCCCGCCTCTTCTTCCACGATTAGCCTTTCAACCAGAACCATTATTGACGCTCCCGTAACAGATTCAGGATAATTATCCCGATGCCGCAGGCAATCGCGACGTCGGCAATGTTGAAGACCGGCCAGAAACCAAGATCAACGAAGTCAACGACGTGCCCTAGGCGTAGCCTGTCGATAAGGTTTCCGAGTGTGCCGCCGAGGATAAGGCCGGCGCCGGTGCGCCAGAAGGCTGGTGCTTCTCTAAGCCTGTTGTGCGCGAGAAGAAAGGTAAAGGAAAGGAGGAGACCAACTAAAATCAGGAAAAGGTTGCGCTGCGCGAAAAGCCCGAATGCGGCACCGGGATTTTGCACGCGGCGCAGCACCACCAGACCTGGTAACAATACCACCGGGTGAAGAAGATAATTTACTACCAGTATTTTCGCAGTCTGGTCGAGTAAAAGGCTCAACGCAGCCGTTAGATAAAAGGTACGCAAAGGTTTTATTCCTCCACCCGCAAGTATTTTGTGACGGTAGCTGTTCAGGATTATATCTTAAAGCGACCTTAAAGGACAAACCGTTTTCGCCACGCAAATCGGGTCTTAAGGCGACTAGCTGATAACTTGTAGTAGGTAAATTGTTTCAGGGAAGCACTGCTATGCCAGTTCATAAAGCAGAGCTGGTCCGTTGACGGCGAGCCCCGGGGAAGCTTATAATAAGCATGAGAAGGCTAATGCGCGGGTGTGGCGGAACGGCAGACGCGCCAGACTTAGGATCTGGTGGGGTTTCCCCGTGGGGGTTCAAGTCCCTTCACCCGCACCATAGAAAAATCAAGGGTTCCCGGCTTTTGGGAACCTTTTTCTTTTCCGCTTTACAGACCAGGCCCGCTTGCGTACCATCCCAGCCAAACGTCGCTAGATGCTGCCCGTCCCAGGGGGTCTTCTCCTAATGGTTTATGGAAAGTGGGGTGCGTGGTATTTGGGGCCCTGCCAGTAGGCGTTAACGATTAAAGATTAACTGCAATTTTGAGGATTAGTGCCGGGAAGCTTTCTGCAGTATTGGGTGGTTGGGAATTGTGATAGCGATATGCGGTAGGGTAGAGAGAAATTTTTATATTTTAAGTATTTAATGTTGTCTTTTGGTTTAAGTAGACTTGATAGCGGTAAAAATCACTTCTAAAGAGGGTTGCATTTCGGCGCAGCCTTTTGTATTTTAAAGTTAAAATCAGTTAAAGTCAAATTAACATACAATTTCTGGTGGTTATGGGAAGACTTGCTGACGAGATCGAACGGTACATTAAAGAGTTACTGGCGGAAAGCCCCACCGGCCAGGTTGAGGTTCGCCGTAACGCGCTGGCCCTCCGTTTTGGCTGCGTGCCGGCACAGATAAACTATGTGCTTAGCACCCGCTTTACCATCTGGCACGGTTTTTACGTTGAGAGCCGGCGCGGCGGTGGAGGCTTCCTACGGATTTCGAAGCTGCCGCCGGGTAGCCCTGACGCGCTTGTTTATGAAGCGCTTAAGATTTGCGGTAATGAGGTATCGCAAATTCAGGCGCTGGCGCTGGTTGAACGACTGCGGGCGGCGGGGTTGATCAGCGGGCGGGAGGCGAATCTGATGCGGGAAGTTGTTTCCAGCGGGTTGAAGGAGGTGGTGCTACCGCTACGCAACCGGATTCGTGCCGTATTGCTCCGGGCGATGTTGACTGCTCTCTTCGGGCGCGAGGGATAGAGTGAAAACTGAGGGGTCGGGGTAAAGCCCCGGAACTTAATAGGAGGAGGTGGCGGGGTTGCTTTGTGATCGCTGCGGCAAAAAACCGGCAACGGTGCATTACACCGAGATTACCAACAATAAAAAGCAGGAGATGCACCTCTGCGAAGAGTGTGCGCGGGAAGCCGGGATAACCGGCTTCGGGGGTATGCCGCAGTTTGTATTTCAGGATTTTTTAGGAGGGCTTTTTGAACCGGAGCCAGAAGTCCCCGTAGCTGCCGGCCGGCGGTGCCCGCGCTGTTGTCTTAAGGAGGAAGATTTCCTGCGGCGGGGTATCTTAGGTTGTGCCGAATGTTATACGGAATTTCGGGGTACGGTAGAACAGGTGCTGCACCGGATTCACGGAACAGTGCAGCATAGAGGTAAGGTTCCAGTCCGGGGCGGTAAAATCTCTGGGGTAAAACAGGAACTGGTGCGGTTGCGCCGGGAGCTTGAAATTGCCGTACGGAAGGAAGAGTTTGAGAAAGCGGCCAAGCTTCGAGACCGCATCCGGGAACTGGAAAAGAGCCTGGGAGGGGGAAATGAATGGGTATCAGAGAAACGCTAACGAATCCGCACAGCCGCTGGATGGAAGAGGGTGGGGCGGACGCGGACGTAGTGGTTTCGAGTCGGGTAAGGCTCGCCCGCAACCTTGCTGCCTATCCCTTTCCCCACCGGATGAGCCGGGAGCAGGCGGAGGAGGTCGTGCACGCGGTACGCCTTGCCGTGGACCGGCCGGAAACAGTAGCCAAAGTTGGGCAACTGGACGTTACCCGCCTTGCCGAGTTGACGCTAACGGAGAGGCAGGTTTTGGTGGCGAAGCACTTGGTGAGCCCTGATTTTCTTAAAGGGGACGCAGCGGCAAAGGCGGTGGCCTTGCGGCCAGACGAGGTGCTCAGCATCATGGTTAACGAAGAGGATCACCTACGCATCCAGTGTCTCCTCCCAGGGCTTGCGCTCGACGATTGCTGGGAGTTGGCCACCCGGGCAGACGATGCCCTTGAGGCTACACTCGATTACGCCTTCAGTGAGGATTTCGGTTATCTTACCGCGTGCCCAACCAACGTGGGCACGGGGCTGCGAGCCTCAGTGATGCTGCATCTGCCAGGTCTGGTGGCTACCAAAATGATCGAAGAGGTAGTTTCAGGGCTTGGCAAACTGGGACTTACCGTACGTGGCCTTTATGGTGAAGGAACGCGGGCTGCGGGAGACCTTTTCCAGGTTTCCAACCAGATCACGCTTGGGCGGCGGGAGGAGGAGTTAATCGGGAATCTTAAAGCTCTGGTACGCCGGTTGGTAAACCAGGAGCGCGAAGCACGGAAAGGGCTTTATCATAAAGAACGGGAAGTTCTCGAGGATAGAGTTTTTCGGTCCTTCGGGATTCTCCAGTACGCTCAGGTTATCAGCTCTGAGGAAACGATGAAACACCTTTCTAACTTACGTTTTGGTGTCGCCATGGGAATGCTTAAAGGGATTTCGTACACCCTTATTGCAGAGTTAATGGTGCTGTCACAGCCGGCTTTCCTGATGAAGATGGCTGGCAAGGAGTTAAGACCTTACGAACGTGATGTTCTGCGCGCGCGGCTCATACGCGAACGGCTGCGTGAGCAGCGTGGGTAGTGCGCCAGGTAAAGAGTTTGCCAGGTAAAATAGGAAAATTATTCTAGACGGGAGGGGTTTAAATGTTCGGTAAATTTACCCAAAGAGCCCAAAAAGTCCTCCTGTTAGCGCAGGAGGAGGCGCGCTTGATGAACTATCCTTTCGTCGGCACCGAACATATCCTGCTCGGTTTGGTGCGCGAAGGGGAGGGGGTCGCGGCGCGGGTGCTGAAAGAAATGGGCATTAGCGCTGAAGCGATCCGGGCGCAGGTTGAGCAGTTGGTAGAACGAGTTCAGGGGCCTCTGGTGCAGGAAGTAAGCCTTACCCCGCGGGCCAAGCGCGTCATAGAGCTGGCTATTGATGAGGCACGGCAGCTTGGTCACAGTTACATCGGGACAGAGCACCTGCTTCTGGGACTGGTAAGGGAAGGCGAAGGGGTTGCGGCGCGGGCGCTGGCGGCGCTCGGTGTGGAGCTCGACCGTCTCCGGGCGGCGGTGATGGAGGTGTTGGGTGCGGGTGTGGCTGCCGGTACCGGGCCCGGAACGGGAAAAGGGCCCTCGAAAACTCCGGTACTTGACCAGTTCGGACGGGATCTTACCCGGTTGGCGCGGGAGGATAGACTTGACCCTGTTGTCGGGCGCGAACAGGAGATCGAGCGAGTGATCCAGATCCTTAGCCGGCGGACTAAGAACAACCCGGTGCTAATCGGTGACCCCGGTGTTGGGAAAACGGCTATCGTTGAAGGTCTGGCCCAGCGGATTGCAGCAGGCAAGGTTCCCGAGGTGCTGCTCGATAAGCGGGTTGTAGCGCTGGACCTGGCTTCTGTAGTGGCTGGCACAAAGTACCGGGGTGAATTTGAGGATCGCTTAAAGAAAATTCTCGACGAGATCAGGGGTGCCGGGAACGTCATCGTCTTTATCGATGAGCTGCACACGATCGTTGGGGCTGGTGCTGCCGAGGGAGCCATCGATGCGGCAAATATCTTGAAGCCTGCCCTGGCGCGAGGTGAAATGCAGTGTATCGGGGCGACGACTCTCGACGAGTACCGTAAACACATTGAGCGAGATCCGGCACTGGAGCGCCGCTTCCAGCCGGTAATGGTGGGTGAGCCTACGGTCGAAGAGACGATTGCCATTTTGAAAGGTCTACGTGACCGGTACGAGGCGCACCACAAGGTAAGAATTACTGATGGGGCTATCGAGGCGGCGGCTAAGCTTTCGGATCGGTACATTACCGACCGCTTCCTGCCGGATAAGGCGATTGACCTAATCGACGAAGCGGCTTCCCGGGTAAGGCTCCGCGCATTCACCCCGCCACCAGACGTAAAGGAAATGGAGCAGCGGCTTGAGGAACTTCGCAAGGAGAAGGAAGCGGCGGTAACCGCTCAGGAGTTTGAAAAAGCTGCCCAGCTCCGGGACCAGGAGGCACGGCTGCGGAGCGAGATCGAGGCTGCACGTGAAGCCTGGCGGCAAAAGCAGGGGGAAGGTAAGCTGGAGGTGACCGAGGAAGATATTGCGGAAATAGTCGCGAGCTGGACAGGCATTCCGGTAAAGCAGCTTAAGGTTGAGGAAACCGAGCGACTTTTGAAGCTCGAAGAGGTCCTGCACCAGCGGGTGGTCGGCCAGGACGAGGCCGTCAGCGCTGTGGCGCGGGCTATCCGCCGGGCGCGGGTGGGGTTGAAGGACCCACGGCGGCCCATTGGCAGTTTCATTTTTCTTGGGCCTACGGGTGTTGGCAAAACCGAGCTCGCCAAGGCCTTAGCTGAAACCCTTTTTGGTGACGAGGATGCGATGGTCCGTATCGACATGTCTGAGTATATGGAGCGCCATACGGTTTCACGGCTGGTTGGTGCACCGCCAGGATATGTGGGCTACGAGGAAGGTGGGCAGCTCACGGAAGCGGTAAGACGGCGGCCGTACACTGTAGTCCTGCTGGACGAAATTGAAAAGGCACATCCGGATGTCTTTAATATTCTCTTGCAAGTAATGGAAGATGGGCGGCTTACCGACGCTAAGGGACGCACTGTCGATTTTAAAAATACGGTAATCATTATGACCTCGAACGTCGGCGTCAGGCTGTTGAAAAAGGAGGGAACGCTTGGCTTCCGGGCTACGGACGACCAGAAAGCGGCGTACGAGGCGATGAAGGAAAAGGTTATGGGAGAGCTTCAGCGGACCTTCCGGCCTGAGTTTCTCAACCGGATTGACGAGATAATCGTCTTCCATTCGCTGACCGAGGAGCACGTTCGGGCGATTATCGATCTAATGCTCAAGGATGTCGCTAAACGCCTTCAAGAGCAGGATGTTACGGTGGAGTTTGGAAACGGCTTAAAGGAGCTGCTGGCAAAACAAGGTATTGACGAAAAGTTTGGTGCCCGACCGCTACGCCGTACCATCCAGCGGTTGGTGGAGGACCGGCTCTCGGAGGAATTTCTAAAAGGCACTTTTGCTAAAGGGGATAAGGTTGTAGTTGATGCCGAAAACGATAACGTCGTCGTTCGTAAGGTGTAAATTGAAATGGGTTTTTTCGAAAAGTCCCGCTAACGCGGGGCTTTTTTTATGCCGAAAATTGAGATAAACTTAAATTAAAAGTCCGTTTTAAAGGGAAGCTGTGCCTACTAACTCGTGAATAGGTCGGGATTTCGCTGTAATGCTTGCGGTTACCAGTCACCCCGCTGGCTGGGCCGGTGCCCGGCATGTGGTAGCTGGGACTCATTTGTGGGTATAAAAGGGACCTCGCCCCAACGAGCAAAACGGACGGCCGCACCCCTGCAAACGCTAGCAGCCGTTACGGAGGAGGAAGTTCGCCTGCCGGTAGGTATTGGCGAGTTTGACCGGGTGCTCGGTGGGGGGATCGTTCCTGGTTCACTTATTCTGATTGGCGGCGATCCCGGGATCGGTAAGTCTACGCTTCTCCTTCAGGTTGCCTGCTCCCTTGGCGAGAAAGGGCCGGTCCTTTACGTAACGGGGGAGGAGTCGGTCCGGCAGGTTTCCTTACGGGCGAGACGCTTGGGCGCAGTGCGGGGACAGGTTTATATAGCGGCCGAAACGGATCTGGAAGCGATTGGTCAATATGTCGACCAGGTTAAGCCTTGTGTCCTCATTGTGGATTCGATCCAAACAGTGGTGGCGCCGCGGGTTGAGGCGGTGCCGGGCAGCGTAGCGCAGGTGCGGGAGTGTGCGGCGGAGTTTCAACAAATGGCTAAAAACCGCGAGCTGGCAGTTTTCCTTATCGGCCACGTTACTAAGGAGGGCCTTCTGGCCGGACCGCGTCTCCTAGAGCACCTTGTCGACGTGGTCCTTTATCTCGAAGGCGACCGGCATTATAACTACCGTATCCTGCGGGGGGTAAAGAACCGCTTCGGGGCTACGAACGAGATCGGCATTTTTGAAATGACGACAGAAGGTATGGTGGAAGTCTCGAACCCTTCGCTGGTCTTCATCGGGCAGAGAGAAGAGGCGAAGGTGGGTTCGGTGGTGGTTCCTATTTTGCAAGGGACACGGCCATTACTAGTGGAGATTCAGGCCTTGGTTTGCCCTAACCCTTACGGAGTACCGCGCCGGATGGCGGCGGGGTTCGACGTGAACCGAGCTGCCCTACTTATTGCTGTTCTCGATAAAAAGGTGGGGTTGAAGCTTGGGGGCTGCGACATATACATCAATGCGGTGGGCGGAGTGAAGGTCTTAGAGCCGGCGGCTGACTTGGCGGTTGCGGTAGCAGTGGCATCGAGTTACCGGGAGGCCCCCGTTTTACCCGGGACGGTGGTTATTGGCGAAGTAGGGCTGACGGGGGAGGTTCGGTCGGTAAACGCCCTGGACCTGCGGTTGCGGGAGGCGGCTAAGCTTGGGTTCGAACGCGCGGTCATCGCTGCCGGACAGGGGGCTAGAGATTACCTCAAGATTGAGGAAGTAAGTACCCTCGCTGCGGCAATAGGAGCGGTTATAGGCGGGTAGTTTAGAGGTCGGGAGGAATTTGGCAAAGAAAAAATGGAGAGACAGTTGCTACGGATCTTACGCCAAATAGCACCCGGAACGCCGTTGCGTGAAGGTTTAGAGTACATCCTCCGTTCAAAAAACGGGGCCCTCATCGTGGTCGGTGATAACGAAAAGGTACGGGAGATTGCGGAGGGGGGGTTTGTGGTTAACGCCGAGTTTTCTCCGGCCCGGCTCTACGAGCTGGCTAAGATGGACGGAGCCATTATCCTAAGTGAGGACGCCAAAAAGATCATAGCGGCCAACACCCAGCTCATTCCCGACCTCAGTATTCCCTCTACCGAAACGGGTATCCGGCACCGTACGGCGGAACGGGTCGCCAAGCAGACGGGAGCCTTGGTGATTTCAATTTCACAGCGCCGCAACGTGATTACAGTTTACAAAGGTTCCACGAAATACATGCTGCGGGACCTTGAGGTGGTCTTAGCTAAAGCCAACCAGGCGGTTCAGACTTTGGAGAAGTACCGGGCGGTGCTTAATCAGGCCATGGTCAGCCTTACAGTTTTAGAGTTTGAGGACGCGGTAACGCTTTTTGAGGTCACAAAGGCTATCCAGCGCACCGAGATGACCTTGCGGGTAGTAAAGGAGATTGAACATTATATCGCGGAACTAGGCGAAGAGAGCCGCCTGATCGTGATGCAGGTCGAGGAACTAGTAAATAATATCGAGAATGAGGGGCTTCTAGTAATTCAGGACTATATGGTCGTTGAAGAAAAAACACCGCGGGATATTCTCGATATCATCAGCAGCTGGCCCTCGGAGGACCTTCTAGATCTCTCACTTATCGCGCGTGTTTTGGGCTATTCCGGCGGGGGAGGAATCCTAGAACAAGGGGTTTCACCGCGCGGCTACCGGATCCTCAGCCGTCTGCCGCGTCTTCCGCTGCCGGTGATCGAAAACATCGTCCGCACTTTTGGTAATTTCAGCCGCATTCTCCAGGCTTCGCTCGAGGAACTCGATGACGTGGAGGGTATCGGCGAAGCGCGGGCGCGACTCATCAAAGAAGGGCTGAAGCGTTACTGGAACCAGCTTTTGCAGGAGCGGTGCCGGTAGCGCCGCACGGATCAGGAACCATACCCCACAAGAATAAAAAACCCGCGAAAATCGCCTTTCCGCGGGTTCTCTTTTCTTTATTGGCTCCGCGAGCAGGATTCGAACCTGCAACCCTCCGGTTAACAGCCGGATGCTCTACCGTTGAGCTATCGCGGAATAGCTACCTGCAAAGTTTTCTCTACGGTGAAAAACCCCTATTCATTATAGCAGTAAACTTACGATGGCGCAACCCTTGAAGCGTTTCTTGCGGCACTGGAATTTGGCAACCTTACTCCTTGACCCCGGTCACCACACCGGCGCCGACCGTGCGGCCGCCCTCGCGG
>NZ_JBRAIN010000046.1:0-13953 GCF_052743955.1 Thermodesulfitimonas sp. | reverse complement strand
AACCTGCGTTCCATAGGGTGCCCCCCTTTCTTCTTTCGCTTGGGCATCACCGTAGGGGTCCTTCTTGTAACTCGTTGAGCCGGTGCCCGGACCGTCGAAAATCCCGATGATCGCGGCAAGCGGGTCCTCTTCGCCCCGCGCCCTCTTCTTGCGGACGGTGACGAAGGCGCTTAACCGCCGGAGTAGCTCCTTCTGCTCCCGGGGTGTAAGCTTCTTGAATTCCTCCACCAGCCGGTCGACGGATATTTTAGTTCCTCCTTCCGTTTAAAACCGGCGCTAAAAGTTGATTGAAACGTAGTCCGCGGAAGCCGAAGGTTCAGGAACCGGTCAGGCCGTCTTCGCGCAGCCCCTGGATGTGGAGCGCAATCGCCTCCGCCATCCGCTGCTTGGTCTCTTCCGGTGTTGCTCCGGTGGCCACACAGCCCGGAAGATCCGGCGAATAAGCGGAGTAGTTGCTGACGGCTTTCTCGATTACCACCAGGAAGCGGTATCCGATCAATCGCACCGCGCCCTTTTTACGTGGGGACTTTGCTTCTTAATTTTACCACAAAAGAGGAGAGGCGTTCTTAAAAAGGTTGTGCAAAAGGCTGTTCAACGCAAGCGGCTCCTGGCGGACCTGCCGCGGGTTTATCTGCTTACCCAGCGCGGTGTTGACGCCTCCGGGACCGATTTTGGCCGGGTGCGGAATATCCGGCTCCAGACCCTCGAGCACGACCTGACTGTGGCCGACGTAGCGGTAGCCCTCCTGCGGCTCTATCCCGGGAGTTCCTGGGTGACCGAGCGGGAACTGCGGCGGAAAGCAGGACAGGGCTTCGGTAGCATCGGCGCCCGGGAACACGTTCCCGACGGAGTGCTGCTCTTACCGGACGGGAAGAAGATCGCGGTGGAGGTGGAAACCTCCCGCAAACCGCGCCGGCGGACCGAACGCATCCTGCGGTATTATCTCCGGCGGCCGGATTACATGGCGGTTTAGTACTTCTGCCGCCCTCCGCAGCAGTTGAAAAGCGTCAAGGAAGCGGCGCAAAAGTTGGACTTTGTTAAAACCTATCTTCTCCAGGAGGTGTTATTGGACCATGAAAATAAAGCCAAATCTTCATTTTGATTCCCAGGCGGCGGAGACCGCGAAGCGGCTTGGTCTGCTGTCGGTAGTAATTCTTCTTGCTTGCTTTTGTCTGCTGGTGATGGACGTGCGGATCCTCGGGCCGAGGGCGGCGCGCTCGGTAGCTGGCGATGCTCGGTTATGGGCGATACTTACGCCTTCACCGGCAAAGAAGGCGCAGCTCCAGGAAAAGGCGGCAGCGCTGGACAGAGTAGCAGACTGGTATGCATAACATCCCGTAAAAACAGCGTGGGCCTGGCTAACTAAAAAAGATGACGAACTCATCTTCCCAGGGGTCCGCCGCAAGTGGCGCCTCTACAACCTCATCATCATCCTGTTTTTTGCCGACGGCATAGCCTTGGCTTGGTACCTGCGGCGGCGCCGCTTGCCGCCGGTGAAAGCCCCTTTCGGTGGTAAAACCCTGCTGCCTTTTCGAGAATGGTTAAACAAGACTGAGCCTTCACCCCCAGGGCGACCTGAAAAAGCACTCAAACGCGCCGCTCGAATGTCCCATCCTCCGGAGGGCGTGCTCATCGGCGTGGACGACCGGGGCAGGCCGGTGCTTATAACCGTCAGGGAGATCAACCACCACGTCTTTGTCTGCGGCACCACGGGCGGCGGCAAGAGCACCACCATCCTGAACTTCATCGAATTCGCTGCCCGGCACGGCTGGGCGGTCATCGTCGTCAACGGCAAGTACGACCCCACCCAACCCTCGTTTCGGACGGTGATGGAGTACTGGGCGAAAAGGCACGGGCGGCGGCTGCGGGTCTTCTCGATGGTCGAGGAGAGCGCGCGCTACAACCTACTGGCCCACGGCGGCTTCTCGTCCCTCAAGGATAAGCTGGTGGCGCTCACAGAATGGACCGAACCCCATTATCGCGCACAGGTAGCCGCTTTCCTCCAGATTCTCATCCGGGTGCTCCGGGAAACGGGACAGCAGGTTGACTTACCCACCGTTGCCGGACTGGTAGACCTTCAGGCGGTAGCGGCGCTGGCCCGCCGCATCCCGGACGAAAAGACGCGGCGGGAGATTTTAGACGACCTGGATCAGCTTTCACAGAAGGATATCCGGGGCGCCTTTGCCCGCCTGGCGGAGATCACCGCCTCGGAGATCGGCCACCTTTTCGTTTCTGATCCGGAAGGCATCGACCTGGTAGCGGCCATCCAGAACAACGAGATGGCGCTCTTCGACCTTGATCCGTTAGCGTTCCCCGATTTTGCGCGCCTTTTGGGGCGGCTGATCGTGCTTGATCTTAAGGCGGCTGCTTCCTAGTACCGGCGGAGCGGCAGCCCCAAGAAGGTGTTGGTGGTGCTGGACGAGTTCAACGTCTTCGTGAGCGACGCCGTGGTGGACCTCTTTTCCAAAACGAGGAGCGCCGGATTCGGGATCGTGGCCGGGACCCAGTCCGCCAGGGCGGATATCGCCAGGGAGGGCGGCCTTGAATTGGTGGAGCAGATCGTGGAGAATGCGAGCACCTTCATTATCCACCGGCAGAACGCCCCGGGGAACGCTGCTTATTTAGCTGACCGAACAACAAGGATTTTGGCATACTTTGGCGAATAAGCAGATAGAATCTTTACTATCTGCTGGTCAGGGGTGCTTTCGGATGCAAGCTTACTCGATAAAGCAAGGCGACATCCTGAAAAGCCCCAAATTCAATGAACCGATGCGGGTTATCACAGAGCCGCGGGGCGGAGACGGTTATATAATCCTGGACCTGGTCGGCACACGCAGCAGTACTTACCGGGGCGGTGTGTTTCTAACTGTAGCGGAGCTGAACCAGGTTGAAATAGAAACCTCCGAAGCAAGTTTCTTGGGAAAACCAAGCCTTTTCCGCCTCGGCCTTGATGCCCTCCGCATCCGCATTGCTTACGAGTACGATCCATTCTTCGGGCTTTCGCTTTCGCGGGTAGATCCGCTGCCGCACCAGCTTGATGCGGTCTACAACCATATGCTCAAAGCGTGGCGCTGCCGCTTTTTGTTGGCTGACGACGCCGGGGCCGGTAAAACCATCATGGGCGGGTTGCTCCTGAAAGAATTGAAGCTTCGGGGGCTTGTTGAACGCGTCCTAATCGTTTGCCCGGCGAACCTTGCTTTTCAGTGGCGGCGCGAACTTAAAGACCGCTTTGGGGAAGATTTCGAACTAATCACCGGTTACCGGCTCCGGGAGGCTTACGCGGTCAATGTCTGGAACCAGCACAGCCAGATTATCACCTCTATGGATTTGGCCAAACTCGACTATGTGTTACCGAGTGTGCAGCAGGCTGGGGACTGGGATCTTGTCATCGTGGACGAGGCCCACCGGATGTCGGCGCGCGACGTGGAGCACAAGAGCGAACGTTACCGGTTAGGGGAACTCTTGCGGGATAAAACGACCCACTTTTTGCTTCTCACGGGAACGCCGCACAAAGGCGATCCGGAAAACTTCTGTCTTTTTCTTCAGTTGCTCGACCAGGAAGCGTATGCCGATGTGCGTTCTATCCAGGAGGCGATGCAGCGGCGGGAGGCTCCGTTTTACCTGCGGCGGACCAAGGAGGCAATGGTCAGTTTTCCGCAGCGCCAGCCGGACGGCACTTGGGTAGCACGAAAGCTTTTTACCAAGCGGATTCCGCATACGGTGGCTTTTGAACTGACCGGTGAGGAATTTGCCCTTTACCGGGCGGTTACAGACTATGTAAAGACCCAGTCCCGCCGGGCGGCCGAACAGGGGGACGATAAGCGGGCCCGCGCCGTCGGTTTCTTGATGGCGATGTACCAGCGGCGGATGGCAAGCTCGACTTACGCCTTAAAGGAGTCCCTCCGCCGGCGCTATAAGAAATTGAAGGAACAGCTTGAGGTAGCACGGCGAACGGAAGAGACCCCCATCCCGGAATTGCCGCCGGAGGAAGAATGGGAAGAGATGGAGGCCGCGGCCCGGGAAGAGTTGGAGCAGAAACTGGAACAGGTAACGCTGGCCCGCAGGCGCCCCGAACTTGAAGCGGAACTGAAAGAGATCGAAGCGCTGGTCGCGCTTGCGGAGCGCGTCGAAGGAAAGGAAGTGAAACTTGACAGCCTGCGGAGGCAACTTACCGGGCAGGGCATCTTCAGCGACCGCTCCTTGCGGCTGCTCATCTTTACGGAATACAAGGACACCCTTGATTGTTTGGTGAAAACACTGCGTGAATGGGGCCTAAGCGTAGGTTACATCCACGGCGGAATGAAACCCGGCAGCCGCGATGAGCCAGGCACGCGGCTTTACGCCGAACGGGAGTTCTGGGACCTAAAAACGCAGGTGCTGGTGGCCACTGAAGCAGCGGGTGAGGGCATCAACCTTCACTGCTGCAATATTCTTTTCAACTATGATATCCCGTGGAACCCCGCCCGCTTAGAACAACGGATGGGCCGCATTCACCGGTACGGGCAGACGAAGGACTGCCTCATCTTCAACTTTTTCGCCCGGAATACCGTTGAGGGACGGGTGCTGGAGAAGTTACTTGATAAGCTTCAAGAAATCCGGGACGCTTTAGAGGATGACGCGGTCTTTGATGTAGTCGGCGAGGTGCTTCCTGCCAACCAGATAGAACGGCTTTTGCGGGACTTCTACGCCGGGCTTCTGGGTGAGGAAGACCTTCATGCTAGGCTGGAAGTGGCGGTAAATAAAGAGGATTTTGAACGCATCTGCCGCTCGGCTTTAGAAGGCTTGGCAAAGCGGAGCCTCAATCTGCCGCTGCTCGTTGAGCAGCGGGCCTTGGCGAAAGAGCGCCGGATCGTTCCGGAAACGATTGCCCGCTTCTTCAAGAATGCCGCCGAACACATAGGAATAGACCTTAAGGCAGTAAAGGGACAAAAACAGGCCTTTCGGGTAGGCCGGCTCCCCTTATTTCTCTATGACCTCACCCGGGGACGGGAGTGGCGGCTGCCACCGCTGGCGAAGAACTATGACCGGATCACGTTTGAACGGGAGACGAGCGAAGACGACCCCCGTTTCGAGTGGGTTACGCCCGGGCATCCCCTCTTCGAGGCGGTGCGCCGGAAGATTGAGGAAGATGCCTTACCCCATTTTCAGCAAGGGGTCGTATTCTACGACCTCCAGCGCGAAGAACCCTCCTTGCTTGAGCTTTATACGGCTTCCGTGGCTGACGGGACGGGGAAAACGCTTCACCAGCGGCTCTTTGCAGTCGAGACAACCGTATCTGGAGAGCGCCGTTTGCGGGAGCCTACGTACATTTTAGATTTGGTCGCACCGGAAAAGGTACCGAACGAGATTCCTCAGATTCCCCAAGACCATCAGGCATCCCAGGCGTTTCTTTTCCAGCACGCCTTGCAGCCATTCTTAAACGAGGTTTTAACGGAGCGGCAGAAAGACCTTGATCTGGTGGAGCGCCACGTCCGCCTCTGCTATGAAGAGTTGATCAGGAAGCGGGATGAAGTTCTATCCAAACATTTGCTGGCTAAGGAGCAGGGCGATCCTGGTGTGGAAGGACTGATCGAAATCGAATCCCAGAAGCTTTTGGAGCTTCAGCGGCGCCGGGACCGGCGGCTGGAGGAGATCAAGCGCCAGCGCGCCCTTTCCCTGCAGGGAATTGAACGCCTTGGAGTGGCTCTGGTTTTACCTCACCCTGCGCGAATAGCACCGGAGATATCGGGCCTGGTACCTGATCCAGAAACAGAGCGCCGGGCTATGGAGGCTGTTATCCTTTACGAACAGGCGCGGGGCTGCAAGGTGGAGGATGTACACCAGCTTAACTTGGGGTACGACCTGCGGAGCTTGCACCCCGAAACAGGTGAACTCCGCCTGATCGAGGTCAAAGGCATCGGTGGCTCGACCGGAACCATCTGCCTCACGCCCAATGAGCGCCGGGTAGCCGAGGACAGGCGGGACATTTACTGGCTTTACATTGTTACGGATTGCGATACGGAGCCGAGGCTTCAGGAACCCATTCCCGACCCGGCTCGCTTACCCTGGCACGAGGTAAAAAAGGTGGATCACTACCGGCTTACAGTTGACGCCTTGACCCAGCCCGTGACCTTGCGCGAAGAGCAGGGCTTTTACGGAGGGGCTGGCGAATGATCCCAAAAGAGTGCAGGCGGCTGATCGAGGTGGATTTTCCGATTGGGGTTGTGAGCCGTCATGCGGACTACGAAAAGAACAATATCAGGGCGGGACACCCGAAGTCGCTACACCAGTGGTGGGCGCGCCGGCCACTTGCCGCTTGCCGGGCGGTACTCCTGGGGCTTCTCCTGCCCGATCCGTGTGATCCTTTCTGCCCCCCGGAGTTTAAAGCGAAAGCCTGGGAGCTTCTCTCCGAGTTCTACCGGCCTGCCGGGAAATCTGATGTGGTTTTGCGGAAGACGCTCTTAAAATTTATCGCCGACTTTGCCAACTGGGAAGCATCCTCCCATCCACTATATTTGAAAATTGCCCGGGGATTGGTGCAAGCGGCCCACCCGGAAGAGACGCCTCTAGTGGTGGACCCTTTCGCCGGAGGCGGTTCCATTCCGTTAGAGGCTTTGCGTTTAGGGTGCGAGGTCTTTGCCAGTGATCTCAACCCGGTTGCTTGCCTTATCCTCAAGGTACTACTCGAAGATATTCCGCGCTACGGCACGGAGCTGACAGAGAAGCTGCGCCAAGGAGGCAGAGAAATTGAGGCCGAACTAGAAGATGAGATAGGGCAATTTTACCCACCCGATCCGGATGGCGCCAAGCCCATCGCCTACCTCTGGGCGCGGACGGTGCGGTGTGAGGCGCCGCACTGTGGGGCAGAGATTCCCCTGGTCCGGTCCTTCTGGCTGTCCAAAAAGGCGGGGCGTAAACGGGCACTCCGTTACCAGGTTGTGCGGCCGGCTTTTGGGGCGCCTCAACTACATTTCGAAATCTTCACGCCTGTGTCTGACGCCGACGTGCCGCCAGGTACGGTGGCCCGGGCTAAAGCGCGCTGCCCGGCCTGCGGGACGGTTCTCTCGCCGGAACGGGTCAGAGCACAACTGGCGGCGCAAAGAGGCGGAGCCGACGTTATATTTGACGAAAACGGGAAGCGTATCGCCGGCGCACGGCTGCTGGCGGTGGTCACACTGAAGCCGAATGCGACAGGCCGCCATTACCGGTTGCCCACGGAGCACGATTATAAAGCCGTATTTGAATCAATGATGATGTTAAAAGAGAAGACCAGGGAGTCACTTTCTGACGGCCTTTCTATCATCCCGGATGAGCCGACCCCGGCTGGTGGCGGCTCAGGTGCAGGGCGAGCATTTTCCGTTCAAAAATATGGCATACTCCAGTGGGGCGACCTGTTTACGGCGCGGCAGAACTTGGCCCTGGCAACCTTAACGGCAAAAGTTCGTTTGGTAAAAGACCCTGGGTTACAAGAGCTGTTTGCCTTAATGGTTTCAGAGCTTGCAGAACGGTGTTCTTCTTTAGCTTGGTTAAACCTTTCCTGGGGTAAGCCGATGGGGACTTTTGCCCGCCACGCATTACCGATGGTATGGGACTTTCTGGAGCTCCTACCCATTGGTAGAGACGGCCAATTCGATAAAATCCTAAATACAGTTCTCCAGATTTTAAACTTCCTTCAAAAAGGCATCCCTACCTTGGGATATGTAGATATCGCAGATGCTTGTGCCTCACCACTACCTTCAGCAAGCGCTACAGTCTGGTTTACTGATCCGCCATACTATGATGCTGTACCCTACGCTGACCTCTCTGATTTTTTCTTTGTCTGGCTTAAGCGTGCTTTCCCTGAATGTTCACTTTTACGAGATCCGTTTGACCCGCAAAACTCTCTTACACCTAAGACACCGGAAATTGTCCAGGACGAGACTAAACAATTTAATGGTAGGCCAAAGAATAAAGAATTCTTCGAAGAAAGAATGGCCAAGGCTTTTGAGCAAGGACGACGAGTTCTTCGGGATGATGGCGTTGGATGTGTCATCTTCGCCCATAAAACGACCGAAGGCTGGGAAGCTCTACTTTCCGGAATGCTTCAGGCAGGATGGACAATTACTGCCTCCTGGCCTATAGCTACTGAAATGAGTTCCCGCCTCCGGGCCCAGGAATCGGCGGCTCTGGCAACGAGCGTGCATCTCGTCTGCCGGCCGCGGCCGCGGGGTGCCGGAGTGGGAGATTGGGCAGAAGTCAAGGCAGAGATGGAGCAGCGGGTGCGGGAGTGGATGGCGCGCCTGCTTGAGGAGGGCATTCGCGGTGCAGACGCCATCTTTTCCTGCATCGGGCCGGCGCTGGGGGTTTTCAGCCGGTATGAGCGGGTGGAAACGCCTGCCGGTTACGCGGTACCTTTAGGCGGCAACCCCGAAGCGGCCGAACCTCACGAACGCGGCTTTCTTTCCTACGTTTTCGAGGCGGTGTCCCGCGAGGCCTTGCGGCAGGTTTTAGGCGATGCGGAAACCGAGGGCTTTGAAGAGGATGCCCGGCTGACCGCACTCTTTCTCTGGACGCTGCAAACCACCCGGACAAACGGGAATAACGGACGGAACAACAACGGCGAAAGAAACCTAGAAGAACTCGACGAGGACGAGGAGAAGCCGGCCAGGAAGAAAGGCGGGCTCGTGCTTCCGTTCGATACCTTCATCCGGATCACCCGTCCGATGGGTATTCATTACCAGAACTGGCTCGGCCGGGTAATCGAAATCGAGAAGGGTATAGTGCGCCTGATTCCTGTTAGTGAGCGGCGCAGATTGCTTTTCGACGAAGAAAGCGTTTCATTGCCCGTGGAATGGGGTAGGAAGGGGACCCAGGTCACTTTATCCGAGTTGATCGGGGTGCCTGAACCTCCGCCAAAACCGACCAAAAGAGCGGCCAAGCGCCTCGAAAACCTTACCACTCTCGACCGCCTGCACCAGGCGATGCTCCTTTTCGGCGGCGGTCAGAGTGCATCGTTGCGGCGGCTGCTCGAAGAGGAACGCCGCCAGGGGAAGCGTTTCGAGCGTCTGGCGCTGGCGCTCACGGCCCTGTATCCCGAAAAAAGCCAAGAACGGCGCTGGATTGAAGGTCTGCAGGCGATGATACCCCGGTGAAAGGAAGGTGCATTTTATGGAGCTCTGGTACAAGGCTGCGGTCCCGCGTAAGGAACTTCGGGAGGGACGTTCCCTCGACCCCAGCGAGTTTGCGGTCCACCTCGACCAAATCGTAAACGGCACAGCACCGGAGGAGTATATTGACCCGGCGAAGTTCTTTGCCCGGACCTACTTCTCCCGGGCGCTGGTCGAGCACTGCGGGATGGTCCTCCGCCGCCTGGCCGGCGAGACAGTAAACACGGCGCCCAATTTATCGCTGCTTACCCAGTTCGGCGGCGGCAAGACGCATACCCTGGCAACCCTCTACCACCTGGTTACCAGCGGTCCGAGGGCACAAGAATACGACGGGGTAGGAAAGCTACTGAAAGATATTGGTTTACCGATGGTTCCTAAAGCCCGCGTCGCCGTCTTTGTGGGGAATGCCTGGGATCCTGAGGAGGGGCGGGAGAACCCCTGGCTTGACCTTGCCTGGCAGTTGGCGGGCGATGCCGGGCGGCGGCTGCTCGGTGATGATGCCCGGGCCAGTGCTCCAGGTACGGCGATTTTGCAGAAGCTCTTCCAATTGGTTAATGAGCCGGTCCTTATCTTGTTTGACGAAACGCTTAACTATCTGGGACGCTATCCTCACCAGGCGGAGCAGTTTTATTCGTTCATTCAGAACTTGACCAGTGCGCTGACGGCGGCAGAACGCGCCGTAGGGGTTTTCAGCCTTCCCGCATCGCCGACCGAGATGAGCGCCAATCTTTACGAATGGCAGACAAGGCTTACCAAGGTGGTCGGGCGTGTCGGCAAGCCCGTTCTGGCCACCGAACCGGAAGAGATTTCCGAGATTATCCGCCGACGACTCTTTGAATATCCCGGCAACAAGAACGTCCAGCGATTGGTGGCGCGTCACTTCGCCCGGTGGGTTTTCGAGCGGCGGGATCGACTGCCGCCGGAGTTCGCCAACTTTCCGGAAGAGGCGATCCGGAAGCGGTTTGAGGTATGCTACCCATTTCACCCCAGCACCCTCACCGTCTTCCAGCGCAAGTGGCAGTCTTTGTCCACCTTCCAGCAGACGCGCGGCACTCTGGCGATGCTCGGTTTGTGGATCGCACAGGCCTACCGGGAGGGGTACAGAAGAGTCTGGCGGGAGCCGTTGATTACCCTGGGGAGCGCCCCGCTTTACGACCGCGAGTTCCGCTCCAAGATTTTGGAGCAACTGGGTGAAACACGGCTGGAACCGGCGATTGAGTTTGATATCGCTGGAGATAATGCTCACGCCGTCGCGCTCGATAAGGAGTTTGCGGACACTGTAGGTAAGATCCGGCTCCACCAGCGGGTAGCAGCGGCACTCTTTTTTGAATCCTGCGGCGGAATGGTGCCGGACAAAGCGGCAACGCTTCTCGACCTGCGTTTTGCGCTCGGTGACCCTGACACGGAAACGACGCTCATTGATGCCGCTGTGCAGGCGCTTGCAGGACGCTGCTACTACTTACGTTCTGTGGGCACCTCTGCCTGGCGCTTTGGTTACACACCCACCCTGAGAAAGGTCCACGCCGACCGGAAGGCCGCGCTTGATCCCGACTCGGTTGAAAAGCAGCTTCAGGAAATAGTCCGGCAAGTGTTCCGCGAAAAGGCTCAGGTCAGCCTCTGTTTCTACCCTAATGAGCCGGGGGCGATTCCCGATATCCCGGCGATCACCCTCGTCGTCCTTCCGCCTGACGCCGAGTTTACAGAAGCATTAAGAGAACAACTTACCGACTGGACTATCTCCAATGGGCAGGCACCCCGCCAGTATCCGGGTGCCATCCTTTGGGCTGTTCCAGAAGGAGGATTTGGCTTACGCACCGCGGTTGAGGACTGGTTGGCGTGGCAGATTACGGCCCGCGATGCGGAACAAGGCCTTTTAGGGGAAATAGACCCCCACGACTTCCAGACGCTCCGGGCCGAATTAAGGCAAGCTAAAGATGTGGTTGAAGAGAAAGTATGGACCGTATATAACCAGTTGCTGCTCTGGAACGGAAAAGAAAGAGCTCTACAACCGGTAGGGCTGAAGCAGATGCATCCGAGCGAAGCGCAGAGCATAACGGGTGCCATTCTGGCCCGGTTAAGGCAGGAAGGTTTACTTAACCGGGAAGTCGGCGCCTCCTACGTTGAGCGCCATTGGCCGCCGGCGTTAAAAGAAGCGGGCGCGTGGCCGCTGGCCGGCCTTCGGGCCGCATTCTTCCAGGGGTACCTCACCCGGCTGGAAAAGGCGGAGGATGCCTTGCGCCAGATGATTCTCCGGGCGGTAAAACACGGAATTTTCGGTCTGGGAGTTGGCAAGGACGCAACGCAGTTGGACCGTGTCTGGTTTCAAGAAGAGGTTGACCCCGCAGAAATCGTCTTCGACTACGAAACCTTCTTGCTCCTCCCCTCTCGCGCTAAGATAGAGAAACTGCGTACCGCCGGAGAGGAACTACCGCCGGGAGTAGTTGTCCCGGGCCAAGGTCCGGATCTCGGACAGGCGAGAGCCACAGAAACCGCTCCTCCAGAACCCGAATCCCAGCCCGGAGGCGGCTTGGAAGATGTTAAACCGTCGGTTCTCCAGTGGCGCGGGCATATTCCCAGGGACAAATGGAACCTCTTCGGTCACCGGGTGCTCGCCCGGTTAGGCAGTTCGGAGAACGTAACGATTGAAGTTACTGTCCGAGCAATGGTTGAAGGATCTGCCGTGAAGCAGCAAATCAACGTGGCCTTGCAGGAATTAGGCTTGGAGGGAGAGCTTACGGAGGATAATTAAATGACAGCTTGGCGGATCAGCCTTCCTAGAATACGCATATCTGGGCTAACGAGCTGGATAAAGCAGAAAACCCTGGTTTTCTCCCGGCTTTTCGGACCGTGGCTTGTGTTAAGAAGAACAGTCGCAGTAACAAACAGCACGGCGGGTAAGATCCTTATTTCTATTGCGGGAGTTGTTCTTGGAGGGATTTTAAGTTTCTCTATATCCCAGAAGGGCTTAGTGGTTACGGAGTATCTTACAGAGATATTTATCGGAGCGGGAGCACTAATAGGAACAATGGTTGCTCTTGTGGTGTCGCTTTCGATTATTCCGGTGCAGCGCGCCGCAGAAGTTTTTACTCCGTCCATCATCCGCCATTTTAGACAGGACCGGACAACACAGTTTATATTCGTCACGTTAGCTGTTTTATGTCTTTTTTCCTTTGCTTTGCCCACAGCCACGGGTATCTTGGATGGACGGGCCCTTTTATTCATCCAGATTGTTATTATCGCGGTTACTCTGGATTTGCTCAGATGGTACCACCGGCATACAGTCCGATTACTTGAACCCCAAGAACCTGTCAATCGGCTCGTAAGAACTATCAAGAAATACATAGACCAGATTCAACGGACTGTTTCTCGGTTAGCCAGGCTACAATGGCATACCTTAACCGATGAGCAGAAGAGGGATAACTCTCCTGATGATTTAGAGTCGGCCCTTTACTTGAAAGTTTTTTCTCGCCATTCTGATTATATAAATGCCTTAACTAGCGAACTTGCCGAGATTGCACTTAAAGCGGTAGCAAGGGGTGAAACACAAACGGCGGAGTTTGTTGTTTTTGGGTTGGCCGAGATAGCCTGCTACTATATTGGAAAGCGGAAAGATAACCTTATTTTGACCCTTGCTCCACAGGCGATGGTAGAAGAGAGCGATATTCATAATCTTTTGGTTCCGCTCTATGAGCACTTAAAGGACATAAATAGGGGAGCCATAAGCCTTAGAAACGAGAGGGTCTGTATCTGCGTGGCAAGGGCGCTTGGAAACATCGCCTCTGAAATGGTAAAACTCAAATCCCGCGCCTTTCGAGGTCATGGGTCGCCACTCGCTTGTATGCCCTTGGGTTATTTAAAGGTATGTGCAGAGAGTGCCCAGAATGAAGGGTTAAGTGACGCGGCTTTGCAGGGGAGCGAGGCTTTAGTACAGGTTGCATTATGTGCTCCGCCGAATATTGCCCCCGGCGATGTTCATCTTCCTATTATTGAAGGTCTGTACAGGTTTGCGACCAATTTCTTGGTTTCAGGGAAATGGCAGTTGGTCAATAAGCCGCTCGACTCTATGATGAGAATGGCGCATCACCTATTGGAGCAGAAACATTTCCAACTCACTCTCATTTTGAAGGATATGCTGCAAAAACTCGAGTTATTGGCTCCACTTGCCGTGAGTTATGAGAAAAAATTCCCAGTTCCTCTACCACTGGGCTTCCACTTTATTCAATCTATGACTTAACAAACCCAGTGTCTATCGGCTATCTGGTCGCCCGGGCTTCTGAAGTGCTCATAGATCAAGAAGAAAACAAGGAACGGATTAATCCTTATCGAAAATTCATCCAACTCAACGAGGTGGTTTATTTCCACTTTCGGAACCTTGCCGAAAAAGTGGATTTGGGTACGAGCTTCCTCCTATGGCATATTACTAAGACTATAGGGCATATTTCGAAAGTTTACCAATGGCTTTTAGTAAATCCGGTAACAAACGACGACCGGCATATCAATGAGCTTCTGAAGCAAATCCCCTGGTATTTGGCCTTTTTCTGGGTGACCTTTGCAAAAGCAACCAACATAACTTACTATTACGCCCGCGAGGCTTGCGATACCCTGGCGTGGATTGGAATGTCTTTCCTTGACGCTAGGTACCGGGAGGTTACGGAAGCGTGCATCAGTAACATTACCTCTATAGCCGAATCTTACCATGAAGTCTCAAAAAGAATAAGGAAGAAAAGAGCCCTTGGCGAAGTTACAGAGCTATTCGAGTTTCTCTGGTATATATGTTTGTGATAAAGTAAAAGGGACCCACCTGAGGGGCCAGTGATAAAGAAAAAGG
>NZ_JBRAIN010000045.1:7232-13972 GCF_052743955.1 Thermodesulfitimonas sp. | reverse complement strand
CGTAAAAGGTATCGTGCGGGCTTCCGGGCGGGATGCGGGCGAAGTAGTAGCCGCCACCCTCCACCCGGCAGCTTTCGATGTAGTTAACTATCCGGGTCGTCACTTCGCGGAACGGGTTGGTGCTCATAGTCCCCTCCTTTGACCTGTTCGCGCCGGAGTTTACTTGACGTTCTTTCCGCCGGCACTACTTTGGGCCGGTCGGCGCAGGACTGCGGCCAGGGCCACGGCGGTCAAGGCCCCCATCGCGCCGCCGAAGTAGAAGGGCGCCGCGGGGCTAAGTACTTTCCAGAGAAAACCGGCGAAAAGCGACGCCGGAAGGAGCCCGATGCCCACTAGGGTGGCGTGCAGCCCGATGAGCGTGCCCCGCTGGTGTTCCGGGGCGATCTCGGCGACGAGGGCCTTCTCTACGCCTTCGGTGGCCGCTGAGTAGAGGCCGTAAGCGGCGAAGAGCGGCCACAGGGTTTCTGGCTGTCGGGCGAGGGCGAAGCCCAAGTAAACCAAGCCGTAGGTAAGGTAACCCCAGACAAGAAGGCGCCGCCGGCCGACCCGGTCGGAGAGGCGGCCGGCCGGATAGGCAAATAGCCCGTAGATGCTGATATAGGCGAGATAGAGCAGGAGGACTTCCCGCACGAAGAAGCCCATATTCTGAGCCCGCAGGAGCAGGAACTGGTTGGAGGAGTTGCCGAGGGTGAAAAGGAAAACCACCACCAAGAAGGCCTTAAGCCGCGGGTCGAGTTCGCGCCAGTTGAGGCTAAGGCGCGGGGTGGTCCGGGAACGTCGGTCGCGCTTCTCCCGGACGAAGAAAAGAAGAACCACGCCGAGGGCCGCGGGAATGACGGCGTAAAGGAAGACGGGGCGAAAATCGGCCGGTGCATGCCGGAGAAAGAGATAGGCTACCGCTACTCCCGCGACGGCGCCGCAGGTGTCCATCGCCCGGTGCAGCCCAAAGGATAAGCCGTAGGCGCGCGGGTCACTCGAGTCAGCGATGAGGGCATCCCGGGGCGCGGTGCGTACACCCTTGCCGAAGCGGTCAGCAAGGCGCCCGGCTAAAACCCAGCTCCAGGAGGTGGCAAAGTAAAAAAAGCCTTTGCCGAGGGTGGAAAGAGTATAACCGGCGATGGCGAGCGGCTTGCGCTGTCCGGCGCGGTCGGACCAATAGCCCGAAAAAACTTTCAGCAGGCTGGCAGTGCTCTCCGCCAGACCTTCGATCACACCGACGATGGCTGGCGTGGCCCCGAGTTGGAGGGTGAGGAAGAGCGGGACTAAGGGATAGACCATCTCGGAGCTGACGTCGGTGAGAAAACTGACGAGGCCAAGCAGAATGATATTAAACGTCGCTTTCCTCCCCGCGGGGGCAGTATTCCGCCGCTACCCGCCGGACGGTAGCGAAGCGGTGGTTGCGGGCAGCGCAGACGGCTTCTCTTGCCTCCGGCGTGCCGATCTGGCCCAGCGCCGCGCAGGCGGCGGCTACCAGGTAAGGGTCCGGGCTTTCCTTCAGTTTAGCCACGAGCGCAGGCACCGCGGCGGCCGCTTTGAGCTTGCCCAGAAGGTAGGCGGCCCGGAGGGTCGTCATGGCTTCAGGCGCGTCAAGCGCCCGGATGAGCTTCTCCACATAACTGGCGTTATCCTCCAGGAGTGCACCACAATGGGGGCAGGGGCCGCGGGCGCCGGCCGGGACCTCCCGCCAGCACTTTTGGCAGAAGTAGGTGAGCGGCACCGCGCCAGTCCCTCCGGTAGGGGTGGTGCCGTTTCTTACGTGCCTAATTCCTTATCCCGGATGACCAGCACCGGGCAGGGCGCATGGTTTACCAGGTAGTTGGAGACGCTGCCCAAGAGATAGCGCTTGACGCCGCCCAGTCCCCGCGCCCCGGTAACGATCAGGTCTGCCTCTATGGCGGCGGCGAACTCCACCAGCCGCTCGCCGGTGTGGCCGTAAAGCACTTCCGACTTCAGTTCCACGCCCTTTTCCGCGGCCAGGGAGGCGGCCTGCCGGAGCGGCTGCTCGTAGTACTGGCGCGCCCGCTGGATGTTTTCGTCCACCTCGTCGAGGGTGCTGACATACTCCGGCAGCCACACTACAGAGACTGTAGTCACGTTGGCCCCAAATTTCTGCGCGATTTCCAGTGCGGCCCGCAGTGCCGCAAAGGACTGGGGCGAGGCATCGAAAGCCACGATAATTTTTGCAAACACCTTCATTTGCCTCCTTCATTTGCCCGTGGCGGCAAGGTTTCCTTTATAGGAACGGCGGCCACCGCAGGCGCTTGTTCCTTCAGCTTACCTTCCGGCTTAAAGAAGGCCTGGGCGATCAGCGTGGGAATTACCCCGCTTAGGATAACCACGGTTACCAGCACGGAATACTGCTGCCGGTCAATGTAGCCGTGGGTGAGTCCGAAGAGCGCGGAGATGGTGCCGAAGGTGAGTCCCGTGGACATAAGAAGGGTCGTGTAAATCCCGTCGTTCTTGCCGAACCGGAAGGCGGCGGTGAGCGGCCAGACGCCGATAAGCTTGGCGGCCATTTTTACCAGTAGCAGGACGATAATCAAACCGAGCCCTACCCACAGGGCCTTGAAGGAGACGAGCGCACCGGCCTTCGGGAAGTAGAAGGGCGTGAGGAAGGCGAAGGCCAGGCCCCGCAAGCGGCGCACAAACTCTTTCTGCCCGGCCAGAACGGTGGCTACTACGAGCCCTACCAAGCAGGCCGGTAGCACCGCCTCGCTGTTTGCTTTAACGGCCAGGGCGCCCAAGCCGAAGAGGGCCAGGAAGAAAAACTTTGTTTCGGGCTCGCTTACCCGGTCGGATAAGTCCCGAAAGACCTTCCGGGAAAGGGGCGCAAGTAGCGGGAGGGCTACCGCCAGGGCCAGCGCGAAGACTATCAGCCATAGGTTGTAATTGGCAAAAAGTGCACCGAGTGCTAACACCGTGCCCAGGTCGTTAACAAAACAGGCGGCCAGGATGATCTTGCCGAGCTCGGTCTGGTTGAGCCCGGTTTCCACCATCACCGCGTAGACGATCGCCACCGAGGTGGTGGAGAGAGCAATACCGGCGATCTTTGCCCCTGCCGGGCTCCAACCGGCCACGTAATAAGCGTAGGCCATCGCCGCTAAGAAAGGAAAGAGAAAGCCGACAAACCCGAGGGAGAGGCTTTCCTTCCAGCGTTGTTTGAGTACCGCCGGTTTCACCTCGGCACCGGCTAAAAAGGTGAGGACCACGCTGCCGACGGCGGCTAAAGCGTTGATCCAGGGTGTGGGGTGGACGCTTAAGAAGTTGCCGCCCAAGGCACCGACGAAGATCTCCACCATCGCCACGGAGACGCCGAGCCTGATTGAGATTAGCGCGGCCAAGAAGGCTAAGCCCATCCATATCGTTGCCTGCAGCCACAAATCCATGGTTTTCCCCCGTTTAGAAAATAAAGTGACCCCTGGCAAAAGACCCAGGGGTCATTAGCATCCCGCGTTAGGCGAACCCCATCGCCAGTGTTACGAAGGAGTTACCTTTACGTAACACTGAAGACAATTTTATCCGGCGGCAGGGGGCGTGTCAAGGGGGTTGAAAGGAGTTTGCATGTTTTTTTTCTAAATACCGAAAACTTCCTCAGCGTTATGTTTCGCGATCCGGGCAATAATTTCCGGGGGAGCCCCGTTGAGCTTTAAATACCGCACGGCCTTCGGGACGCTCAGGGGATCGTTGGGTTTGACGTTGCTGTAGTCGCTGTTCAGTACCCCTCGTTGAAAGCGTTCCAGGTGATTCAGCAGCAGGTGGGGCGTGAGCCCTTCTTGGCGAATGGTGAGCCCGGGAACGGCCCCAAAGTCTTCGATTAAGTCAATAATGTCCAAATTAGCGTGGTCGATGATCACTTTTCCGGGTTCCATCCCGACGGCAGCGGCAATTTCAATCATCTTGTTGGTTATTTCCACTCTGTTCTGTGGCGGGGTATGAAGGATTACCGGCACCCTGTATTCCTTGGCTACCTTCAATTGCTCTTTAAGTACCTCCTGTTCCCGCGGGCTCCCTTCATGCAGGCCGATTTCTCCTAAACCGATAACGTCATTCATCTGCAGGTAGTCTGGGAGGACGTCGATCACCCTGGGCCAGTCTTCCGGTGTCCCCATGGGGTGAATGCCGACCGCGACAAAAAGCTTGATGCCGTTTTCGGCAGCAATCTTCGCCGAGAGGGTTAACATTTGGTGGAAGTGGTCAAAGAGTGTTTCTGCATGTTTGGCCCCGAAAAATATGGAGCAGCCGATAATCTTTTTGACGCCGGCCAGAGCCATGTTTTCCAGCCCTTCGTACGGAAGCAACGAAACGTGCGTGTGAGAATCTATAATTCCTCCCATAAGGAATTTTCCCCCCTTTTGCTGTGCTGTGTCGGGTCTTCCTTTTTGGAGTCGCATCTTCTACTGTTGAAGGGGAAGTGGAAAACCTCCCTTTCCCCCAAGTGTATGGTCAGGGCTTGATGTAGGCGTACCCTTCAGCTTGTCTTCTGGTAATCTCGGTTATCCCGGCCGGCACGACCGTTACGAAATCGGGGAGGCTCCCTTCGTCGATAGACTGCGCCTTAAGAGCGTTTCGGCACGCGGCGAAGTTCACCCCTGCCTCTGACAACTTCTTCCTCTGCTCCCTCAGTGATCCGGTAACCGGGCTGCAGCACTGGCCGCTTCCGGTTGGAAGACAACTGCTCCTGGAAACGGAAACCGCCTCACCGTTGGCTACTACTTCGACCGCGGCGTTTCCTTGCCCTACGTCGTTCAAGAAATTGGTGGTGTTTACGAGTACCCTTTGCCACCGGTTGGATTCGTCGATGTGGAAGAGAACTTTCAGCCGGTTCATTCTTAACACCCCTTTGTTTTGTGTTTTTGGTCTCGCGGCGACGGGGAACTATTACAATTGCGTAACATTAGGTGTTAGCGATTATACGCCCAATAGCGCTATCTTGCAAGTGGTACAAGCTACTTTATTTCGCAAATCCGCGCCAGAGATCATCCGCGACGCACGCCAGTGGAGGCGCGCCCGCCGTCAGTTTTTCCGGCAGCCACCTTCGGTGGCGCACGGGGGGCGTGGCGCACCGCTCTTCCCGGCCGCAGCACGTCTGTCCCGCGGGCCGGCTGCCGCCTTTCGCCACGTGGGGCGCAGGGAAGAGCCTTTGGAGTTCCTTGCTCCCGCAGCGCGGGCAGCTCTGGGGCGGCGTGTCTCCCTGGTTCAAGCGTACCTCCCAAACGTGACCGCAGCTTTCGCACCGGTAATCATAGGTGGGCAATCTTCTCCCCCTTTTTAAGGGGGACTGGTCGGCCAGCAGGTAATAAATGGTGCCGGCCTGCTTTTGGAATTTGATTTTTCCGGCCGTGAGAAGTTCCTGGACCCGCTTTGCCGCCTCGGTGGGGAGAATCCCTAGTCCGGCGGCGATTTTCTCTAGAGTAACGGGGCGCCGTGTAAGGACATTCAGGAGCTCGTGCTCCTGGGGCCAGGCTTTTTCGCTACGGCGGCCTCGCGGTACGGCGCAATTACTGCCGCGTTTTTGCCGAGGCCAGCGGCGAGCCGGCGTAATTCGCTTTGTGGTACGGCAAAAGCAAACTCCTCCGCGGGCGGGCGGGTTACGGTATTCACCTGGATTTTATCCGGTTTTATCATCTCTATCCACCCGGCTAACTTGCGAACCTCGCTTTCGATAGCGGTGACGCCGCCAAGCAGGAAGACCTCGAGCCAAAGCGCCCCCGGTATTCCTCACGGAAACGAATTAGCCCTTCGGCTACTTGGTGGAAGCAGAGGGTGGGGTGGGGCCGGTTCACGTAGTTAAAAAGGTCGGCGTCCCCGGCGTCGAGGGAAGGCAGCACCACGTCTGCTTGCAACAGGGCGCGCCGCACCTCTGTCTGGTAGAGGAGCGAGCCGTTGGTCAGCACGGCCACCGGGAGCGGCGTGAGTTTTTTCAGTCCGGCGATGACCGCCGCGGTTTCGCTGTAGAGCGTCGGCTCACCCGAACCGGAAAGGGTAATGTAATCGGGTTGTGGTCCGGCGGCAAGTTTCGCCTCCACCTCGCTCAGCACCGCTTCCACCGGGAAAAACGCCTGCCGCTCAAGCGTTTTGCGGGTGGTCCGGCCGAGCTGGCAGTAGATGCAGTCGTAGGTGCAGGTTTTAAACGGCACCAGGTCCACACCGAGCGATTTGCCCAGCCGGCGCGAGAAAACAGGACCGAAAACGCGCCCGGAAACGAGCGGTAATCCCTCCTGCGGTTCCTCTTTTGCCAGGGATAGTTTCTCTCTGTTTGGTTACGCCAACAGATTATTACGGTCGTATGTTCATTACAATGGTAACGCCCCGTATTACATTGTGTCAACGTTTTTGACCAGGCTATGTATTGTTTTTTTTAATAAGGCCAACGCAGGCGGTCTTAAGTGGTATTTGCCGCGGCGGCGTTTGTATGCTATTCTAACTTATAGTTAGGTATACCTAACAATCTTCAGTTTGCCTACCTTTAGGTTAAGGGGTGGAGCTATGGAAAAAGTTATCCAGCGGTTGAGTGCGCTCCCGGTAGGAGCAGCCGGGAGGATCGCGCGGGTGGAGGCTGCCGGGAGCCTACGCCAGCGGCTGTTGGCGATGGGGGTGATCCCGGGCGGGGAGGTGGCGGTCGAAGGCGTGGCCCCTTTGGGCGACCCGGTCGCGGTGAAGGTGAAGGGACATCTCCTGACGCTCCGGAAGAGCGAAGCCGCGAAGATCTTTGTGGAGGTGGAGCGGGGGTGAAGCTCTTG
>NZ_JBRAIN010000045.1:0-7132 GCF_052743955.1 Thermodesulfitimonas sp. | reverse complement strand
GTGGAGGTGGAGCGGGGGTGAAGCTCTTGCCGTTAGGGATGCTTCTGCCCGGGGAAGAAGGGGTGATCAGGGATGTCGGGGAGCGGGGGAGCCTCCACTCCCGGCTGACGGCGCTGGGCCTGCTTCCGGGCCAAAGGATTCGGGTGGTGCAGAACCAGTTCTGCGGGCCGCTGATTATCGCCGTGGGTGACGGGCGTTTAGCCCTCGGCCGCGGTTTGGCCTACAAGATCCTGGTGGAGCAGGTCGGCAGGTAAGTTTCGGGGGTTTAGCGTAAGTGGTTTTTGTTCCGAAAGTTAGGTTACACTAACAAAGGAGGGGTAACGTGAGTGGAGCGGCGCTTCAGTTTGTAAAAGAAGAGGAGAGGAAGCCAGCGCAAGTGGTGTTGGCCCTGGCCGGCAATCCGAATGTAGGAAAAACCTGCGTCTTTAACAACCTGACCGGGGCACGCCAGTACGTCGGCAACTGGCCCGGTGTGACTGTGGAAAAGAAGGAGGGGGAGCTGTTCCACGCGGGGGCGCAGGTGCGCGTCGTTGACCTACCGGGGATTTACGGGCTCGGTGCCCGCGCAGCGGACGAACTGATCGCGCGGGACTTTATCCTCTCGGGTGCGGCCGACGTGATTGTTAATGTGGTGGATGCCACAAACCTCGAACGGAATCTCTACCTCACGGTTCAGCTCTTGGAGATAGGGGCGAAGGTGGTGGTCGCCCTCAACATTATGGACGAAGCGGCGGCGAAGGGCTTGAAAATTGATGTATCCAAGCTGAGTACGCTTTTAGGGGTTCCGGTCATTCCTACCGTGGCGACGAAAAAACGGGGGATGGCAGAACTCCTTACGGCAGCCTTGCAGCAAGCGCAGGAAGAGAAGCAGAGGGCGCGGATCGTACACTACGGCAAAGAGGCGGAGGAGGAGATCGCGAAGCTCGAAGCGCTGATTGGGGAGCAGGGCGTGCCGCTCAAAGAGTTTTCTTCCCGGTGGGTGGCGGTGAAACTTTTAGAAGGGGATGAGCAGGTTGAGCGCCAGTTAAGCGCCTACCCGGCGCTGCTCACCGCGGCCCGGAAGGCCGCCGCCCGACTGAAAAAGTTGACCGGGGAGGATGCCGAAACCCTGATCGCCGAAGGCCGGTACGGCTTCATCGCCGGGCTCGTTAAAGAGGCGGTTACCCGGCAGCCGACCGTGGCCGAAAAGGCCACCTTCTCGGATAAGATCGACCGGGTGGTGACCCACCGGGTTTTGGGCATCCCGATCCTCCTGGGGGCAATGTGGGCGGTCTTCAAGTTCACCTTTTGGCTCGGCGACCCGCTGGTTGGTTACATCGAGTCCTTCTTCGCCTGGTTCGGCGCGGCAGCCGCCAAAGCCATCCCCCACGACCTCCTCGCTTCCTTCGTGAACGAGGCCCTCATCGGGGGCGTGGGGTCGGTGCTCGTCTTCGTGCCGCCGATCTTCCTCCTCTTTTTGGCGCTCTCGTTCCTCGAGGACAGCGGCTATATGGCGCGGGCTGCTTACGTGATGGACCGGCTGATGTACGCCTTGGGCCTGCACGGGAAGTCCTTCATCCCGCTGGTTATTGGCTTCGGGTGCAACGTGCCGGCGATTATGGCCACCCGCACCCTGGAAAACTGGCGCGACCGGCTGATCACGCTCCTGATCACGCCGCTCATCTCCTGCGCGGCGCGCCTGCCGGTTTACGTCCTCTTTGCCGGGGCCTTTTTCGGGGCGCGGCAAGGGCTGGTGGTCTTCTCCCTTTACCTGTTGAGCATTAGCTTTGCCATCCTGGCAGGCGTGCTCCTTAAGTCGCTGGTCTTTAAAGGAGAAGAAGCACCTTTCGTGATGGAGCTGCCTCCTTACCGGCTGCCGACTTTAAGGGGGATACTCATCCACATGTGGGAGCGCGGCTCATCCTTCATCCGCAAGGCGGGTACAATTATCTTCGGCGTGGTAACGCTCGTCTGGTTGCTCAGTCACCTGCCGCCGGGGACGGCGGTGGAGCAGAGCCTTATTGGCCGTCTGGGCCAGGCCATCGCCCCGCTTTACGCTCCCTGCGGTTTCGGCACCTGGGAAGCGGCGGTAGCCCTCTTCTTCGGCGTCCTGGCGAAAGAGGTCGTGGTGGGGACGTTAGGGACGGTTTACGGGGTTGAGGAGGCTGGTTTGCAAGCCGCCGTCCAGCACCACTTCACTCCGCTTTCGGCTTACGCCTTCATGGTGCTGACGCTCCTTTATATCCCCTGCGTGGCGACGATCGGGGCGATCCGAAGAGAGGCCGGCTGGCGGTGGGCGGTCTTTGCCGTCGCTTATACCCTGGCCCTGGGCTGGGTCGCGGCTTGTCTTATCTACCAGGGCGGGCGGCTCTTGGGATTCAGATAAGCGAGAATCGTTTCAGAATCATGTCGGTGCCGGGTGTTATGCCCGGCCTTTTCCAGACGGGTAAGTTAGGTTTGTCTAACTTTACTTAAGGGGGATCACGATGGGGGTTCTCATTGTTGGCGGTGACAGGTTGGGGAAAATACCGGCGCGGCTTCGCTCCTTGGGCTTTAGGGAGATCGAGCATATCACCGGGCGAAAGAAGAGGGAAGTGCTAGTCCGACTCCGCTCCTCTCATGATCTGGTCTTGGTCTTTACCGATTTTGTAAACCACCAGACGGTCAGGGCAATCAAAGAAGAGGCGAAACGTAAACAAAGGCGGGTTATCTTTGGGCGACGCGCCTGGTCGGAAATCGCCCCGGCGTTACTGACTGCGTGTAGGGTGCGCTGACGGTGTCCAGAAGGGAGGGGAGACCAGTGACGAGCCGGTGCTTTATTCGGGGTTTAGCGGTAGCTGAAGGAAAAGGTTATACCGGGGTAACGCAGCGGGGGGAAGGGAAGAAGCTGGAGGCGGTTTTCTTTACCTTGCCAGGCGAGGCGAGCAGCGAGGCGGAAGCGGCGCTGGCAGCTTTAATCGAGGTTCTTCTCCAGCGCCGCAAGGCTACGCCGCGATAGGAAGACAGGGGGTAGGGGGTAGAAAACGCAGGAGAGGTGCAGGGGTTGTTTTGGACGCGACGCAACGATCTCTTTCACGCGGCCACCGAGTGCTTGATTGCGGCGCTGGAGGCAAGGGATTCTTATACCGCCGGCCATTCCCAAAGTTGATTTTGCGGTAGAGCTATTACCTCGCTGGCAACAGCGTTATACAAGGGTAAGGAGGTCTAAGTGCTCCTTTTCTTCTGCCCGAAACACCTAAGGGTTGGTTGCGGGGGGAGGCAGCCTTCTTTATAATGGAGATGTGACTTGGTATAACCCCGGTAGGAGATAAGACGTGAAAAAAGAGGGCGGCTTTTCTCCGGCTCTCGAGGATTACCTCGAAGCGATTCTCGACCTCGCGGAGACCAACAGGGTGGTTAGGGTTACCGACATCGCCGCGCGGCTCGGGATCGCCAAACCCAGCGTGGCTCAAGCGCTGGGCCACCTGAAACGTCTGAAGCTTGTGACCCAGGACCGCTACGGGCCGGTCTGGCTCACCGAGGAGGGGAGGGCGTGGGCGACAGAAGTGCGGCACCGTCACCGGGCCCTCTTCTATTTTCTGACTGCGGTTTTGGGGGTTCCGACGTCCGTTGCGGAGCAGGACGCGTGCCGGATGGAACACGCAGTGAGCCCCCAGACTATGGATCGCCTGCTCGCCTTCCTCGCTTCTAACCGGTGGGTTCCCGAAAGGGAGCCGGCGGCAGGCGCTGCTCCAGGAGCAGCAGAGGATAGCGGGCTGAAAGAGGAGTAATCCGTTTCGGGGCACTGTATTCAATTAAAAGGCGAGGGTCTGGCTTGCGCACGGTTACGGCAGAAGAAATCACCGCGGTGGTGGCGCGCCTCTGCCGGGAGGCGAATGTAACGCTAGAAGAGGACGTGCTCCGGGCACTGGCAGGGGCGCGGGAACAGGAGGAGTCGCCGCGGGGGCGGGACGTGCTGGGAAAGTTGCTCACCAACGCGGCGCTGGCGCGGACCGAGGGCATTCCCCTCTGCCAGGATACCGGGGTAGCGGTCGTTTTTTTAGAAGTCGGCCAGGAGGTGCGCATTGTGGGGGACCTGGAAGCGGCGGTAAATGAAGGCGTGCGCCGCGGCTACAGCGAAGGCTACCTCCGGAAGTCGGTGGTACGCCACCCGCTCGACCGCGTGAACACGGGCGACAACACCCCCGCGGTGATCCACTACCGGATCGTGCCCGGCGACCGGTTGCGGATCACCGTGGCGCCGAAAGGAGCCGGCAGCGAGAACATGAGCGCTTTGCGGATGCTAAAACCGGCCGACGGCGTGGAGGGCGTGAAGCGTTTCGTTCTCGAGGTGGTGGAAAAGGCGGGACCGAATGCCTGCCCGCCCCTGGTGGTGGGTGTGGGCATCGGCGGCACGATGGAAAAGGCAGCGTTGCTGGCGAAGGAGGCGCTGCTGCGGCCTCTTGGCAGCCGCAGCGACGATCCCCCGGTAGCGGCGCTTGAAGAAGAACTGTTAGCGGCGATCAACCGGTCCGGGATCGGGCCGCTGGGGCTGGGCGGCCGGATGACGGCGCTGGCGGTGCACGTCGAAGTGTACCCTTGCCACATCGCCAGCCTACCGGTGGCGGTGAACCTAAACTGTCACGCGGCGCGCCACCGCTCAGCGGTGCTCTGAAGACGGCTGACTTTTACTGGTGTACGGTGCTAATTTAGACTCAGGTGGAAAATCATAAAAGAGGAGTAAGCAAGAAAATGGAAATAATTAGGGTAAGACCAAAAGGGCAGGTAACGTTGCCCCTCTTTGTTCGGGAAAAGCTGCAGGTAGAAGAAGGAGATTACTTAGTATGCGAGGTTGAGGACGACCGTCTGGTTCTTTACAAAATGCCAGTTTATAAACGGGCCAGCTTTGATGACGGCATCTGGCAGCTTATTGGTTCGGCCACAGATCGAGAAGGGAAAGACGATGTTTCTGAGGAAAAGCACAAATATTTAGGTGAAAAGTTGTGAGGGTGTTTGTTGATTCGAGTGCCATTGTGGCCCTTCTTCTGAAAAGTGATCGAAACCACCAAGCGGCAGTTAAAGCATTACGTCAGCTTACCGAAGCGAAGGTAGAGCTTGTGTTATCAAACTTTGTGGTAGCGGAGACCTATAATCTTCTTGCTGTGCGGGCTTATCCGGCCAAAGCCAGGGAGTGGCTCTTAACTAATACGTGGCCGGTAGAACGAGTTACTGGCCGGGACGAGAAAAAGGCGCGCGCGATTATCGAGAAGTACGCCGATAAGGATTTTTCGTACACCGATGCCACTAGCTTTGCACTGATGGAGCGGCTTGGCTTTGATGCTGCCTTTACCTACGATCGACATTTTGAGCAATACGGAATAGCTACCCAGAAACGTCTGGGTCTTTGAGCTTAAAACCTGTGGAGGTACGCCCTTGGAACCATTAAAAATAAAGACTCCTCTGACCGACGCGGTAATTGAATCCTTGCGCGCGGGGCAGGCTGTCCTGATCAGCGGGCGGCTGCTCACCGCGCGGGACGCCGCCCACAAGCGGCTGGCTGGAGTGCTGGCCCGGGGCGAAGGGCTGCCGGTGGTCCTCGCCGGCCAGGTGATCTACTACGTGGGTCCGACGCCGGCACCGCCGGGAAAGGTCATCGGCGCTGCCGGTCCCACCACCTCTGGCCGAATGGACCCCTATACCCTCCCGCTTCTGGCCCAGGGGCTCAAGGGGATGATCGGCAAGGGCTACCGCTCGCCGGAGGTGGTGGCCGCGCTGGCCGAGTACAAGGCCGTTTACTTCGTCACCTACGGCGGGGCGGGGGCCTTGCTGGCGCAGACAATCAGAGAAGCACGCGTGCTCGCCTATCCCGACCTTGGCCCGGAAGCAATCCACGAGTTCCGCGTGGAAGATTTTCCGGCTTTAGTGGCTAACGACATTTACGGCGGGGACATCTATCAGGAGAGCAAGCGCTGGCGGCTTGGATAAGAGGGGTTGTTAGGTGTCAAGAGTGCTCTACATCGAGCAAAGCGAGTGTTACGGGTGCGGTAACTGCGAAGCGATTTGTCCGGGAGTCTTCCAGATGAACGCTACTGGTAGGTTCGCGCAGGTAGTTAATCCCGACGGCGGAGACGAGGATTGTATTTTGGAAGCGACGGCCTCCTGCCCCGCCCAGTGCATCCGGTGGGCCGAGGAGTGATTTGCGTAAGTGACGCCCGTTTTAAATGAACGGCTTCTGGGTATACCTGATATTCCCTTCGGCATAGACGAAGAGCGCTTCCTGGCGCGAGATCCAGGGGTGTGGCGAGTGGTGGGGCAGGAAGTACGGGACGGGAACTTGTAACTATCAGCAGTAAATTTGGTAACTAAAAGGATCTTGACAGTACATCGGGTCTATGTTAATTTGGGATATAGATACCCGGGGGGGGTATATTTCCCTCGTGTGGCAACGTAAAAATGGGTACCGGGTAAAAGTGGCCTATGGTTTTGATACCCTAGGGAGGCGGTGTTATGCTTAAGGAAAAACAAAAGCAGCGCAAACTGCGGCAGAGCTTTACCTGGGTGGGTTTGCCTGTGGTGGCTGTACTGGGATGGTTTTACCCCTGGCTGGGCTTCTTGTTGCTCGGGTGTATGCTTGGGGCAGTGGGGATGGCGGTCTTTCGGGGGGGGCGGACCTGGTGTGACTGGATGTGTCCCCGGGGAGCCTTTTATGATCTTTTTATTAGGCCTTTATCCCGCAAGAAGACCATCCCTGCCTTTTTGCGCAGCCGCGCCGTGCGGGTGTTCATGCTGGGTTTAATTTTCACCATGATCGGAGTACAGTGGTACATGGCCAAAGGTGATGGGGCGGCCATGGGGCTGGCCCTGGTACGTATTCTTACTATTACCACCATAGTAGGGATTATCCTGGGTCTGATTATTCACCCCCGGGCTTGGTGTCACATCTGCCCTATGGGCACCCTTGGCTCCTGGCTCTCTAAGCTCTCTAAAGGCAAAAAGCCCCTTTTCATCAGCCAATCCTGCGTTGACTGTCGAGCCTGTGCCCAGGTTTGTCCGATGCAGTTGATGCCATATAAGTATCGGAGCGAAGGGATCATGGGGGACAATGATTGCATCAAATGTGGCTCCTGTGTGGCTACCTGTCGCAGGGGTGCTCTATCCTTTGGTTCCACCCGCG
>NZ_JBRAIN010000044.1:11670-13982 GCF_052743955.1 Thermodesulfitimonas sp. | reverse complement strand
CCCGCTCCCCCAGCCCCTGCGCGATCCCGACAGTGCTGCACACCTTTCAGGCCACAGCGACCCTTGCCGCGCTGGATATCTTTTCATAACTTCTGCTCTCTAAACTAAAAATAAAAAACTTTATAAAAACACCCTTTAAAGGCAAACCCGTCTTTAAGCCCTTAAATTTGGCCCGCATTTCCAGCCGGCGCCGGCGGAGAAAATAAAAACGGAGGTGAAATCTTTGCCGAACCAAAAGCAAAAGCGCCTTTTGGTCCCGCAGGCAGCCTCCGCGTTAGACCTATTTAAAATCGAGGGGGCCAACGAAATCGGCTACCCAACCTATGGTTTTGCGGCGATCACCCCCCGAGAACTACCGGGAGGTGCTCCGCCGGATGAAGTACGAGGTCGCGGGAGAGCTCGGCCTCGACCGCTTCATCCGCGAAGGTTACTGGGGCGATGTCCCGGCCCGCCTCTGCGGCGCCGTCGGCGGCCGGATCGGCGGGAAGATCGGGGGGAACATGGTCCGCCGGATGATTAGGTTTGCCGAGCAAAACTTGGCCGAGCCGCGGTAACCCCGCGGCTTTTTTAATTTTTTATTTGGGGAAAATGCCCGCCGCCTGCAACCTTTCTATAAGCGCGGTATTTATCTCGTCTTTAACTCTCACCGCTTCCCGAAGGTCCGCAATCGCGAAGATTCCCGTTAGCCGCACCTGGGTTTCGGTAAACTCGGTGAGGTATACAGCCGGCGGCGGTCCGGGCAAAACCGCCGGGTGCTCGGCTATCACGGCCCGCATCAACTCTTTCACCCGTCCGACATCGGCCGTGTAGGGGACGCCAAGAGTAACCCGGACCCGGGCACCAGGATCCGGCCGCGCATGGTTAATGATCCGGCTGGCCACGAGGTCCTTGTTTGCTAAAACCGCCACGGTGTTATCCAGCGTGAGGAGCTTGGTGCTCCGGGTGCCGATCTCCAGAACGTCCCCGATGAGGGAGGTTCCTAAAATCTCGATGCGGTCGCCGACTTGAAAGGGCCGGTCGAGCATCAGGATAACGCCCGCAACCATATTGCTTAAGGTTTCCTGGGTGGCGAAAGCGATCGCCAAGGAAGCCACCCCCGCCGTCGCCAGGAACCCCGTTAAGTTTACCCCGAAGTATCCCAGGGCGACGGTTACCGCCACGAAGTAGATGGTAATCCGTCCCGCGTAGCGGAAAAGGGAGAGAAACTGGGGGTCAAAGGAAGGGCGCTTCGCGAGGCTCCGGAGGTACCAGTCGAAGAGGACGCCGAAAATCCGGTCAACCCACAAGGTAAGGAAAAAGACGATGAGCAGGAAATTAACGCGATCAAGGTACGGGAGAAATAAAGCAGTACGGTACTCCGGCCGCGCCGCGAGGTAAGCCCGCCCCACGTGAAGAAAAAGCACAAAACCAACCAACCCCAACGGGCGGGTCGAGATCACCGCCAGCCGCTCTCCCACCTCGCTCCGCAGGGCGCGGGCGAGCCGGAGCAGAAAAACCCGCGCTAGCACGCTCAGAAGCCAGGCGGCTACCCCCGCCGCCACGAGGTAAAGGAGAACCAGCCCAACAGTTACGAAAAGCGGTGACTGGAGCATCTCTAATCCCTCAGGAATCAAGCTCTTTAAGGTGGCTACAATCGTTAAAAAGCATTAAAATTGCCTTCCCCTCTTCAAAAATCTCGAGGATGTTGAGCGCGGTGTTATCCTGGCGCAGCCGCCAGTACTGGTTTAGGTCCATCCGCAAAAGCGAGCCGATTGCGGCCCGGATTGTCCCCCCGTGCGAGACGACCAGCACCTGTTCGCCGTCGTGGCGCGCAGCGATTTCCAGGAGCGCCCCCACGGCTCGCTCCGCTACCTCCCGCAACGTCTCGCCGCCGGGCAGCCGCGTCTCGTACGGCGCCGTCCACCACTGCTGGGAGATTTCGGGAAAGCGCGCCTTGATCTCGTCCCGCGTCAAGCCCTCCCAGGCGCCAAAATTTATCTCCCGGAGCGCCGGCACCGGGACCACCGTGCCGCCGTGGGGCCGCGCGATGATTCGCGCCGTCTCCACCGCCCGCGTAAGGTCGGAGGCGTAAAAGGCCGCAAAACGCTCGTCCTTCAGGCGCCGCGCCAGTGCCTCGGCCTGCCTTACGCCCCGCTCGTTAAGCGACACGTCTGCATGTCCCTGGTACCTGAGGCTGTGGTTCCAAAGGGTTTCCCCGTGCCGCACGACGTAAAGCCGCGTTCCCAAAAAGGCGAGACCCTCCCTCCGCCAGAACTCTCCTTATAATTCTAACCTTGCCCGGGGGCCGCGCGCAACACGGCGCCCAAAGCCCG
>NZ_JBRAIN010000044.1:0-11570 GCF_052743955.1 Thermodesulfitimonas sp. | reverse complement strand
CCTTATAATTCTAACCTTGCCCGGGGGCCGCGCGCAACACGGCGCCCAAAGCCCGCACCAGCCGCTCATTTTCCGCCCGGAGGCGCACCGCCACCCGGATAAAACCGCTACCGAGTCCAGGAAAGTTAGCGGTGTCGCGCACTAAAACCCGCTCCTGCGCCAGACGCCTGGCAAGCGCGGCGGAAGAAAACCCCGTACCGCGAATGTCGAGCAGCAGAAAATTCGCCACTCCCGGCACCACCCGCACGCTGGGCAAGGAAGCAAGCGCGCTAGCGAGGTACGCCCGTTCGGTCGCCACCACGCGCCTGCTTTCTCTAATGTATTCTTCATCCCCTACCGCCGCCACCCCCGCCACCTGCGCCAGCGAATTGACGTTCCAGGAGGGCAAAAGCGAGAGGATCTTCCGCTGCAGCGGCGGCAGCGCCACGAGAACGCCCAGGCGCAAACCGGCCAGCGCGAAGAACTTGGTGAGCGAGCGGAAAACGACCAGGTGTTCCCAGCGGGGCAGCAGGTTGAGCGCGGTCAGCGCCACGGCGTCGGGGAGAAAATCGAGAAAGGCCTCGTCCACCACGAGGTAGGCGTCCGCCCGCGCCGTGGCCGTCGCCACGTGCTCCAGTTCGTCCGGCGCAAGTAACCGGCCGGTGGGGTTGTTGGGCTGGCAGAGGAAAAGGGCGTCCGCCCCGGCGAGGGCCGCAGGGAGTTCTTCCCAGGGGAAGGCGAAGTCCTCTCCCTTAAGGTAAAGGTACCGGATCTCCCCGCCCCAGGCGGTGACGCTCAGCGCGTATTCCGCGAAGGTTGGCGCCGGTACCACCGCCCGCCTGATACCCAGGGCCGGCACCAAAAGGTTGATGAGCTCTGCCGTCCCGTTTCCCGGTATAAGCCACGCCGCCGGCACCTTAAGGTAGGCGCTAAGCGCCTCTTTGAGCGCCGTGCATTCGGGGTCCGGATAGCGCCAGATTTCGCTGGTAGCCGCCTGCAGGCAAGCCAGCACCCGCAGGGGGGGCCCGAGCGGGTTGATGTTGCAACTGAAGTCGAGGTACTCGTCCGGCCGCCCACCTAACTCCCGGGCCGCGCGGTAAGGGTTACCGCCATGCTGCTGCCAGCGCGTCAAGCTCGTGCTCAAGATTCACACCCTTCCCTCCAAGCAAAATTCGGGGCCACCCGCCGGCAGGACGCCCGGAAAGCCGCGCAGCAAGCCACAAAGCGCCGCGCCATCGCCAGCCGGCTCAAGAAATGCGGGTGGAGGTAAGAAGCCACCAGGTTTTGGTAAACCGCACCGTCCACTTGCGCTTCGCCCCGCCAGTTAACGAGGCGGTAGGCCGGGGGTAAAGCTTTTTCCCAGTTAATCCGCGAGTAGTGAAAGACGTGGCCGCGGACCTTCTCCCCGCGATCCAGGAGGGGGCTGGGAGCCAGCGCTTCCGCTTCGACGTAGCCGAGACGCTGCAGCCGCTCCGTCAACGCCACCCGCCCCGGCAGCACACCCACCAGCGGGTAAGTTGCTTCACCGGCGGTAAGCGCCGCGCAAAGGTAGAGAAGGCCACCGCACTCCGCGACCGTGGGCATCCCGGCCGCTACCGCCCGCCTAATTTCCTCCTGCAGCGCAGTATTTGCGGCGAGTTCCCCCGCAAAGACCTCGGGAAAACCACCACCGAGATAAAGGCCAGCGCTCCCAGGAGGCAGCTTTTCGTCCCGCAGGGGGCTGAAAAAGGCAAGCTCCGCGCCGGCCGCCGCGAGAAGCTCCAGGTTTTCCGGGTAGTAAAAGGAAAAGGCGGCGTCCCGGGCCACAGCGAGCCGCACCTGCGGCGGCGCAGGAACCTCAGGGAAAAGGGTTTTTGGTGGCCGGGGCACGGGTGGCGCCGCGGCCACCCGGAGGACTGCTTCCAGGTCCACGCCCCCCGCTACCACCGCCGCGAGCTTCCCGATGCGCTCTTGCAGCGCCACAGTCTCCTCTGCCGGCACCAGACCCAGGTGGCGCGCGGGAAGTTCGAGTTCCGGGTCGCGGACGAGATACCCGAGAACCGGCACTCCCGCTTTCGCTTCGATCGCTTCTTTAACGAGCGCCGCGTGGCGCGCGCTTCCGGCGCAGGTGAGGATCACCCCCGCCAGGCCGAGTTCGGGGTCGAACTCCCGGAAGCCGAGAACTACCGCCGCTGCCGAAGCGGCCATCCCCCGCACGTCGAGGACCAGCACCACCGGCGCGCAAAGCAGTTTGGCTAAGTAGGCGGTGCTCCCAGGGCCGCTTCCCGACCCGACCCCGTCGTAGAGGCCCATCACGCCTTCGATAATGGCGATATCCGCCCCGCACGCGCCCCGCAGAAAAACTTCGCGCACCGCGTCAGGCGGCAGCATCCAGGTATCGAGATTCCGGGAAATGCGCCCCGTAGCCGCAGTGTGAAAACCGGGGTCGATGTAGTCGGGTCCGGTTTTGAAGCCTTGAACTTTCAGCCCCCGCTGCGTCAGCGCCGCCATCAGCCCTACGGCAACCGTCGTTTTGCCCGCGCCACTTGACGCTCCCGCGATGACCAAACGTCGCACCTACAAGATCTCCTTTCAGAGCCCCAGCCAGCGGTAAATCTCCCGGAGGTTGAGGTGTTCCCGAACCGCTGCTGCCAAACGGTCAAAGTACTGCTCTTTAAGCCGTACGAAGGAGACGCCGTAATCAACCGGCGGGAGGCCGCGCCGCCGGCGCAGCAGGTTTAAAAAGCCGCGGCGGAAGCCATCCGCCTCGAAGAGGCCGTGGAGGTAGGTCCCCCAGACCGCTCCCGCAACCGCCCCCTCGGCGGCGGTCCCGGGCGGCGCCTCCAGGGTAAAGCTGGGGGCCGCGCCCGCCCCCCGGAAGGTTTCTCCGGCGTGAATTTCGTAACCAAAGACCTTCTCGCCCGCAAGCGGCGCCAGCATCCCCGCCCCGGAAACAAAACCCGCCCGCCGCACCGTCACCTTCCCCGGCCGGAAGACCGTCACCACGTCGAGAAGCCCCAGCCCCGCGTAAACCCCGGCCTCATCCTCCAGTCCCTCGGGGTCCTGAAGCTCGCGTCCAAGCATCTGATAGCCGCCACAGATGCCTAAAAGCGGCATTCCGGCCGCCGCCCGCTCCCGGATTACCGCCGCCCAGCCGGTAGCAGAGAGCCAGCGCAAATCGGCAACGGTATTCTTTGTTCCGGGAAGGATAAGGAGATCGGGTTGGCCCACGCAGCGCGGGTGGCTCACGAAACGGAGCGAAACGTCCGGCTCCGCAAGCAGCGGGTCGAAGTCGTCGAAGTTGGCGATCCGGGGAAGGCGCACCACCGCGATGTCGAGCGCCGCATCGGGGCGAATGAACCCGGCCCCCAGGCTCACCGAATCCTCCGCCGCCACTCCCAGGTCGGCCCAAAAGGGAAGCACGCCGAGCACGGGCCGGCCCGTCTTTTCCTCCAGAAAACGGAGGCCGGGCGTTAGGATCGCCACATCCCCGCGGAACTTGTTAATCACCACGCCCCGGATCCGGGCCGCTTCTTCCGGAGGGAGGAGGACAAGGGTCCCGACTACCTGGGCAAAAACGCCGCCCCGGTCAATATCGGCCACGAGTAGCACCGGCGCTTCTGCCAGCGCCGCCACCCGCATGTTAGCGATGTCTTTTTCCCGGAGGTTCACCTCCGCCGGGCTCCCCGCCCCCTCAATCACCACCACGTCGTAGTCCTTGCTAAGCCGCGCGTAGCTCTCCCGAACCGCCTGCCAGGCGCGGCCAAGACAGTCTTCCCGGTAGCCCTGCGCGGTAAAATCGCCGCCCGGGCGCCCGTGGATGATCACCTGCGCCACACTATCACCCTTGGGCTTAAGGAGCACCGGGTTCATATCGACGGTTGCAGGAACGCCCGCGGCTTCCGCCTGCACCCCCTGGGCGCGGCCGATCTCGCCACCGTCGGCCGTAACGTAGGCGTTCAGCGACATATTCTGCGCTTTGAATGGCGCCACCCGGTAGCCGTCCTGCCGGAAGATCCGGCAGAGCGCCGTCACCAGGATGCTTTTCCCGGCGTTCGAGGCGGTGCCCTGCACCATTAACGCCCGTGACACGACCCGCACCCCCGCAAGAATTAATGGGTAGCCGCGGCTAAGCTGAGCAGCGCGTTGACCACTGCCGCCGCCACCGCGCTCCCGCCGCGCGTTCCGCGCAGCACCACCGCCGCGATGTCGGTCGCTAGCAGCGCTTCCTTCGCCTCCGCCGCCCCGACAAAGCCGACCGGGACCCCGATAACGAGCGCCGGGCGGATGCCGGCCTGGTAAAGTTCCAGCACGCCGTAAAGCGCCGTTGGCGCGTTACCCACCGCCACCACGCTCCCGGCAAGGGCCGTCTTCAGAAGCCGCATACCCGCGAGGGCCCGGGTGATGCCGCTCCGGGAAGCTTCTGCCGCTGCACCCGGCTCCGCTACCGCTACCCGGATCTCCGTTCCTTCCGGAAGCCGCCCCCTGATTCCCGCCGCTACCATCTGAACGTCGCAGACGAGGCGGGCCTCCTGCCGCAGCGCGGCAACGCCCGCGGCTACCGGCGCGTGGTGGAAAACCAGCTGCGCCACAACTTCCGGGTCCCCGGTGGCGTGCACCACACGCCGCGCCACCAGGAATTCCTCCGGCGAAAGGACGCGCCGCCAGGGCGCCAGGAGTTCCTCGATGATCGCCATGCTGCGGGTTTCGATCGCCCGGGGGTCACCGAGAAACTCCATCCTGCACCTCCGCAATCCGCTCCGCCACAATAGCTACGATCCGGGGGTCAAAGCCGATGTGTCGCGCCAGGATAAACTCCACCCCCGGATGCGCGCTACTCAGAGCTGTTAGCTCTTCCGGAATGTCCTTTCGGATGTGGAGCCCGTCGGTTAAGAAGACCGGGGCGACAATTACCTTTCTCGCTCCCGCCGCCACCAGTTTGGCCGCGGCCCCGGCAAGGTTTTGGCGCGCCGCCTTGGGATTCATCCAAGCCGGCTCAACCCGTGCCCTGGGGAATATTCTGGCAATTTCGGCGGCCACCCGTTCCAAGAAAAGGTTCGCTTCGTCTACTGCCGCCCGGCTCCCGTGCCCGAGCACAATAATCCCTTCCAAAAAGAATCCTCCTTCCTAAGCGAAGGCAGAGGCTCACCGGTTGGGCCCCCACCCCAAAATTTCGGTTACCCGCTTCAAGAGCTCCGCGGCGGTAAAAACGGCCCCCGACGGCTCCGGCGGCCGCCGGACCACCACCACGGGGATCCCGAGAGCAAGCGCCGCTTCGATCTTGGCGTCTTGGCCTCCAACTGCGCCGCTTTCCTTCGTGACTACGACCGTGGCCCCGAAAGCGCGGAAGAGTGCCCCGTTGAGCTCTACCGGTAGCGGCCCCTGGAGGGCCACGATATCGCCTGGGGAAAGCCCCGCTTCGCGGCAGGCGGCGATGGCCGCCGGTTCCGGTAGCACCCGCGCCACTACGCGGCACCCCGCCGCCCGGGCCACCGGGAGGAAAAGGGGTAACGTCTTGCTGCCGGTGGTGAGAAAGATCACCGGCCCCCGCGCCGCAGCCTCCCGGGCCGCCGCGGCAAAGTCGGCACAGGCAACGACCTGCGGGTCAGCGGGCAGCGGCGCTGCCGGACGGGCGTAACGGAGGTAGGGCACCCCGCACCTGGCGGCCGCTTGTCTGGCGTTGCGGTGCGCTTCCGTGGCGAAAGGGTGGGTGGCGTCGACGACCAGGCGGACCCCCTGCGCACCGATAAGCGCCGCGAGGGCTGCCGCGTCACGCCGGCCCACTACCACCGGCCCTGCAAAACCCTCGCGCGCCAGCGCCGCCCCGTAAGGTGTCGCTACGCTTACCAACACCGGCCACCCCGCTGCCGTGAGCATCCGGGCCGCCGCGCGCCCCTCCGTCGTACCGCCGAGAAGGAGAATCACCAGTTGTACCCCCGCGGGGTAATCATTACGCCGTTAGCCACATAAGTATGGGAGTTGCCCACGATCACCGTGGCCCGCATATCTACGGGATACGCCGTCACCGTGGCCAGGTCGCAGAGCACTTTCCGCTCGCCCGGGCGTCCCGCGTCCCAGACGATCCCCACCGGCGTCGTTGCCGGCTGCCCGGCCCGAAGAATTTCCATTGCCTCCAGCCACCGCTCTTTTCTCTTCGTGCTGGAGGGGTTATAGAGTACGAGCACAAAGTCAGCCGCCACCGCGGCCTCGAGCCGCTTGACGATTACCGGCCAAGGCGTGAGCAGGTCACTCAAACTCACCACGGCAAAATCGTGGCCGAGCGGCGCCCCTAACAGAGCCGCCGCCGCTGTGGCCGCCGTCACCCCGGGCACCACCGTCACCGGTACTTCCGCCGCCGCGGCCACCTCCAGGACCGGCGCCGCCATGCCGTAAACGCCCGGATCGCCACCCGAGAGAACCGCCACCCGCGCGCCGTCTGCCGCCCGCGCCACCGCCGCGCGCGCCCGCGCCACCTCTTCCCGCATCCCGCTGGGGACGACCTCCTTGCCCGCAAGCAGGTCGCCCACCAGCCCTAAATAAGTGCGGTAGCCGAAAACTACCTCGGCCTGGGCCAGCGCTTCCTTAGCCCGCGGCGCAAGTAAACCCGGATCCCCCGGTCCGATCCCCACTACGGCCAGGGAGCCACCCCCACCGCCACCGTCACCCGGGGAAAGATGGTCTTCCGGACCACGAGTTTCTCTGCTCCCGCCGTCAACGTTGCCAGCTCGCATATGTTTCCCACCCCGATCTTTTCTTTCACCCGCTTACTTTCGCTCACCGCGCCCGGCCCTAGGGCCGCCTGCACCCTTTTCAGTGCCGCCAGCGGTAAAAACCGCACCGGAACGCCGAGTTCTGCCGCCGCCTCTTTCAGACCCACCTCGTCCTTTTTCAGCGCCACCGTGGCCAGTTCCCGCAGCCCCGCAAGCGGTAGGCCCGCCGCCCGCATCACCGCGCCAATCGCCTGCCGGATCGCGGCTGCCTCCGTCCCCCGCCGGCAACCCACCCCGACAACGTAGCGGCGCGGCCGCAAGAAGAGATAGGGGCCCGGCGGTGGCGTCACCTCTTGCTCCGTAACCAAGAGCCAAGCGGCAAACCCCGCCGGTGGAGGCGCGCCGGGCCGCCAGCGCAGAAGCGCCACCTCCGGCGGCCAGTGGTAGTCGACCGGCGGCACCGCCTCGTCCCAGAGCAGCGCCACCCTTTCGCCGTCCAGCAGGGCCCGGGCCACCCGCGCCAAGTTGGGGCGCGGTTCGAGCGCGAGGTTGAACCTGGCCGCGAAGAGATCCACTGCCGGGCGCCCCAAGCAGTCGCTTGCCGTGGTGACGACCGGGCAGGCACCGAGGGCCGTAGCCACCTGCTCCGCTAGCGTGTTCCCGCCGTGGTGGCCGCCCACTAAAGTGACCGCGAAGCGCCCCGCCTCATCCACCACCACTACCGGCGGGTCGGTGAATTTGTCCGCGAGGTGCGGGGCCACCAAGCGCACCGCGACGCCCACCGCGCCCACGAAAACAAGCGCCTCTACCCGCGGCAAAAGCGCCGCCACGCACTCCCTGAGCGAGCGGTACGGCTCTCCCGCGCCGAGCTTGGCCGGCGCGTAGATCGCTACCCGCCGCTCATTTAGAGCCGCCGCTACCCGCTCCGCCAGGGCGTAGCCCCGGGCGCTCAAGACCACCACGCCCAAACCTTCCCGCACCTTCACGCGTCGCCTCGCTTCCGGCAACCGTGGCTGAAGTTCGGGTCGTAAAGGCGCGCAGGCTCCCCTGCCGCTTCCAGAAAATCACCCACTAGGATAAGCGCCGTCTTGGTAATGCCGGCCCCCCGCACTGCCGCGGGAAGCTCGCCGAGCCGGCAGTGAATTATCCTTTCCTCCGGCCAGGTAACCTTTTCTACCACTACGACCGGCGTCTCCGGCGGGTAACCGGCAGCGAGGGCCGCGGCCACCTCCTCGATCAGATGGACGCTTAAGAAGAGACAGAGGCTCGCCCGGTGCCGCGCCAACGTCGTCAGGGTTTCGGCCTGCGGTACGGGTGTTTTGCCGGCCAGGCGGCTCAAAATCAGCGTCTGGCTCACCCCAGGCACGGTAAACTCCTTTTTCAGGCGGGCCGCCGCCGCCAAGAAAGAACTCACGCCCGGCACCACTTCGTAAGGGACGCCGGCCGCCTCCAGATCCGCCATCAGCTCCGCGATCGCTCCGTAAAGGCTTGGATCCCCTGAAGAGAGGCGCACCGCTACTTTATCGGCCCGCGCCGCGCCGACCAGGATCCCCGCGATTTCCTGCCGGGTGAGCGTCGCACTGTTATGGCGCTCCGCCCCGGGACGAACGTAACGGAGAACTGTCGGCGGGATAAGCGAACCGGCGTAAACGACCACGTCCGCCTCCCCGAGCAGCCGCGCCCCTTTTACGGTGATCAGTTCCGGGTCACCCGGGCCAGCCCCGACAATGTAGACCGGCTTCATTTTCTCACCACCACGAGCGAGAGGTAATCCGCAACCGGGAACGCTGCTAACGGCCCCTGCCGCTCGCCCGGAAAACCGCACCGCTCGTAAAGGTACGCCTTCGCACCAAGGCCAGCACTTTCCACCGCTGCCCGCACCCCATTGAGGTGGCGCCCCGCCTTTAAGACAACAGTGCAGTCAAAAGACTCCAACACTGGCGCCAAGTCCGCCGCGGCAGTGGCGGAAACCACCGCGAGCCGTTCATTTCCCTGGACCGTAATGCCGCCAGCCGCCGCGCACGCCGCGAAGGCGTTCACTCCCGGAATCACCGCGATTTTTGCTGTCGGCGCCAGCGCCCTGACTGCCCGCTCGAGATAAGGAAAGGTGCTGTAAAAGGTAGGATCGCCCAGGGTGACGAAGGCCACGTCCTTTTGCGCCCTGAGCCGGGCCACCACCTGCTTCGCCGCCTCCGCCCAGGCCGCTTCAAGCGCCGCGCTCTCCCGCGTCATCGGAAAGTGGAGCGGCAAAAACTCCTTCTCCCGCAGCTTCTCTGGCCCGAGTACCGCCAGCACGATCTCCCCGGCGATGCTCTCTTCTCCTTTTCGCGCTTGCGGTGCAGCAATCACGGGCACGCGCTCCAGTACCCGCAGCGCCTTCAAAGTAATCAGTTCCGGGTCGCCGGGCCCCACGCCCACCCCGTAAAGTGTGGCCACGCCCACTCCTCCCTTAAGCTTGTTCTCTGGCTGCCACCACCAGAAAAATCGGGTTGCCGCCCCGCAACAAGGTCCTCCCCCCGACCTTTTCCCCCCGCACCACCGAAAGGCTGATGATTTCGCCCTGCCAGCCAAGCCACCGGAGCATCCCGGCCGCAGTCTCTAAAGTCTCGAGAGTTACGGCGCTCACCACCAGCCGCCCTCCCGCCGGCAAGAGCTCCCGCAAGTAGGCCAAGATTTCTGGCAGCCGCCCGCCGCTGCCCCCCACAAACACCCGGTCCGGGCGCGGGAGCGCGCCTAAAGCCGCCGGCGCCTCTCCCGCCACCACGGTTAGGTTGGTCAGCCCGAAGCGCTCCCGGTTGGCCCGGATGAGTGCGGCACGCTCCTTTTCAGCTTCAACCGCGAAGACCTTTCCCTCCGGCATCAGCCGCGCCGCCTCAACCGCCACCGAACCCGTGCCCGCGCCGACATCCCAGAAGACACCCGCTAGCGGCAGCCGGAGCTTGGCAAGCACCACCACCCGCACCTCTTCCCGCGTAAGCGGCACCCCATCCCGCAGGAAGGCCGCGTCCGGAATGCCGGGCGTCACGTAAGGGAAATCAACCAAGAACCACCACCACCGCGTTGGGGAAAGGTGTGGAAAGGGCCGCAAGTTCCCGGGCCTTACCCGCAAAGCTTTTTTCTTCCGGAAGCGAGAGGTTGGAAAAAACGTGTACCCGCCGCTCCCCGAAACCGTGGGCGGTAAGCAGGGCGCCCACCCGCTGGGGCGGATAGGCCGGTCCCGTGAAGACCAGAACCTTCGCTGCTTGGCGCGCCGCGCCCAGCAGCGCCGTCGCGTTCTCTTCGCGCCCGTGCAGGCTGACGAAAACCGCATCCTCGTAACCGGCAGCGAGCCGGGCGAAGGCCAGCGCCGCCGTGCTGATCCCCGGCACCACCGTCACCGGCAGATCGGGAAGCGCGCGCCGGAGCGTTCCTAAGAAGCTAAAAAGCCCCGGGTCGCCCGAAACGAGCACCACCACGGGCACCTCCCGGCTCCGGGCCGCAACGGTAGCGATAAGCTCCCGCCAGCTGCGGGTAATAAAGTAGCGCTCCACATCCGGCCCGCCTTCGATACCCTCAAGCACCCGCTCCCCGCCAACAAGCACTTTCGCCCCCCGGATGATCCGCCAGGCCGCGGGCGTGAGGAGATCAGGCGCGCCCGGCCCCACGCCAACCACGTAAACTCCGGGCGACAACGCCCCACCAATTCCCGGCAAATCCACCCGGAAAGCTGCGGCGACTTCCCGCGCCCCCGCGTCACAACCGAGCACGGCACCGTCGCGGTCTAAAAGCACCGTCCCTACCTTCAGCTTCCCCTGAACGTAGGCCTGCGCCCGCTCGCTCGCCCGCGCCGCCGCCACGGCGAAGACCCTTTCCAGTCCTGCCGCGCGCAGCAGTGGCACCGCCTCCTCCACCGTAGGCGTTGCCAGCAGCCGCGCCACTAACGGCGGTGGGGCCCCTTCCGCGGCGGCCAAGGCAGCCAGGATTTCCGCGCGCGCATCTGCCACCCGGCTGTGGGTGTGGAAAATACCGCCGGCAACCTTGAGGAGCTTACCGAGGTGCCCCAAAAGGAGAACCGCCCTCACCCCCGCAGCCGCTGCCCGCTCGAGCATGTAACCGGCAAAATTGCTTATCTGGACTACCGCCTCCGGAGGAAAGCCGTAATCTTCTACCGCCACCTTCTCCCCCGTCCGCCCCGGCACGAAGACGAGTTCCCGCCGCCCTTCGGCCGCTGCCACGTTCACCGCGCAGCCGAGGCTTTCCCGGTAGGCCTCCTCCGACATCGGTTTGACAATCCCCGTCGTCCCCAAGATCGAAATGCCCCCCACAATCCCCAGCCGCGGGTTAAAGGTTTTCGCCGCCACCGCCGCCCCGCCCGGCACGCTGATCGTCACTGTGGCCCCGCTACCCGGCGGCAGCACCGCCGCCACCTCCCGGAGAATGAGCCGCCGCGGCACCGGGTTGATCGCCGGCTCCCCCACCGGCACAGGCAGCCCCGGCCGCGTCACCACCCCTACCCCTTCGCCCCCGCGCAACACTATTCCTGCCAGCGCCGGCCGCACTTCCGCAAAAATTGTCAGCCCGTCCGTTACGTCCGGGTCGTCCCCCGCATCCTTCACCACCCCGCAGCGCGCCCACTCCTCTCCCCGCACCGCCGCCGCCACCGGTAGCCGCAGCTCCCGCCCTTCGGGGGTAACTACAGTCACCGCCGCCGGCGCCTCGCCGCGAAAAAGGAGTAGTGCCGCAGCTTTGGCCGCTGCTGCCGCGCACATCCCCGTGGTATAGCCCTCGCGAAGCCGCTTCAAGTAAAAGAACCTCCCGAAAAAGATTCCCTATAGAATTCTACCTCAGACCGCCCAAGCGTTGAATCAGTACCTACCCAGAGAGACTTAGGTGGTATTCGTAATCAAGATTCTTCAAGGATTC
>NZ_JBRAIN010000043.1:10740-14310 GCF_052743955.1 Thermodesulfitimonas sp. | reverse complement strand
TAATGTATCCTGTTACCCCTACTCAAATTTTACTCGAACAGTAACAAATGTTTTACCACCTTTCGTTCGCTTTCCCGCCACACCCGCCACCTTCAGACTAAATCCGCTGATAAAAGCACATAATACTGTTTTGGAGGGAAAGCATGGAACAAGCCGAGCTTAAAGCCGTGGTCGAAGCGTTACTAGACAGCGACAAAAACCTCTGGGGTTACGGGATTCGGATCGATGTAGACCGTAATACCGTTTACCTAACCGACGTGGTGGACACCCTTAGTGAAAAAGAATACTTGACGGCGTCGGTAAGGGCTATCCCCGGCGTAGACCAGGTGGTGACCGATATCGCCATCAGCACGGACGGCGCAATTGACGATGGCGCGGTCCTGGAAGAGGTCGCCGAAGAGTTGCGCGTGGCCGGAGTGAACCTTAAGCACATCGGCACCAAGGTGAAGGATGGCGTTGTCACCCTCACCGGAAGAACGGACGACCCAGCAGAACTGGATACGGCACGCAAGGCGGCAGCGAAAGCCCGGGGGGTAAAAAAAGTTACCGCTGCCGTCAGCCTATCTAAGGGTAACCAAGAAACACTCACCACTATTTTCCATAGCCAAGTAAGAAACGACCGAGAAGAGGAAAAGGATTAAGCTTGGCAAAGTATCTTTTGGGCCAATGTGAAATCAGAAGGCTTATCGACATCGATCCCGATCTCGGGCCAGGGCGTAACCACCACCCGCCCCCGAACGCCTAAAAAACGGGCTACCTTCCGCTCCGCTTGGGTCAGCGACAAACGTCCCAAAACGTACCGGAACAAAAGGCCTGGACCCACAACCAGTGCCAGACGCAGCGGTTTCTTGCGGAGGCGAACAAAGTCCTGGGCCCGGCCCAGCGCTTTTTTCAGCGCGCCGGGATCGACCAGTCCAACGTTGCCGCCGGTGAAAACTCCTTCTCTCAAGCGGACGTAAGTGCGCTTAACTCCCGGGTAGGCCCTTTCCACGGCATCCCGCGGAACAACAGAATAGTAGACATCGGCATCGTGGCGGGCGCACAACCGCAAGAACCCCTCTACCGCCACTGGTGTGAGGAGCGGGATATCTCCCGTCGTCACCAATACCCGGGCGGCGCCAGATACAGCCTCTAACCCTGCCGCCAGGTTCTCGATCATGTTCCCTTGGGGGGGAATGATGGTAACCCGCGCGACGGGAAATTCTTTTTGCAGCCCCCCAGGACCGACAACCACAACCTTGCTGATAACTGCAGAATCAAGCAGCGCCTGGATCACGTACGCCGCAAGGGGCCGCCCGCACAGATCGATCAAGGCTTCGTAGGACACCGGCGAAATCTCGCGCAGCGGCCCGCTGTTAAGGGCTCCCGCCAGAACAACCGCTGGAATCATTATTTAGCGCTCCTTCAGCGTGCTTAAGAGGCTGCTTTCAGCATTCTCAATATGCTCGCGGGCTAACTGCGCCGCGAGTTCGCTGTTCCGTTCCGAAATAGCCTCGACGATTTTCCGGTGTTCCTCAACCGCCTCGCGGGTTCTACCCGGACGGGAGAGGGTGGTCATCCGGAAGCGTTGGAGCTGGTCCTGGAGGTTAGTAATGATCTGGATTAGCCAGTTGTTACGGCTGGCCCGGTAGATAATATCGTGAAACCGCGTATCCCGCGCTACAATTATCTCGATGTCTTGCGTCTCGCTTACCTCGCCGATTTCCACCAGGGACCGTTCCAGTTCTTCAAGCTCCTCTTCCGTAATCCGCTCTGCCGCAAGGCTTGCCGCCAGAGCCTCGAGCGCCGCCCGGACTTCGAAAACGTCCGCGATATCCTTCACGGTGATACCGGCAACATAAGCGCCACGGCGGGGAAGCATTACCACGAGACCTTCAAGCTCGAGTTTACGGATCGCCTCCCGTACAGGAGTCCGGCTTACCCCTAATTCCGCCGCAAGCTGCACCTCCATCAGCCGCTCGCCCGGTTTTAATACCCCTTTGATAATCGCCTCCCGGAGGGATTCGAAAACCACCTCCCGGAGGGGTTTATAGTTATCGAGCTTCACCGGCAAAAGCCGTTGCTGTTGCAGATGGCATCACTCCCCCAAAATACTCGCCCCGGCCACAAGACATTAGCCCGCGCCGCGCGGGCTCTCCTCCCGGCGTTCGAGGCCTGCCGCCGCCGTAGCAGTCACAATCACCCGGAGATCCCGCCTCCCCAAAAACTGCGCCGCTTGGGACGCCGCCTCAACTGAAGGGAAAAGCCCGTAAAGCGTAGGCCCGCTGCCCGACATGAGCGCGGCGAGCGCGCCAGCCTCTCTTAACTCCCGCTTTAAACGAGCCAGCTCCGCGTGTTTCCTGAAGATAACTGCCTCGAAGGTGTTACTGCAATATCCTAACGCCTCGCGCCACGCGCCACGCTCAAGCGCCGCGGCCATTGCCGCAGCCACCGGTTCCCCTTGCGGAGCCAAGAGGTCGTAATCGCGGTAAGCCTCACCCGTAGAAATCCCGTACGGCGGCTTTAAAAGGAGAACTCCCAGTTCCGGTAGCGCAGGCAAGCGGCGTATCCGCTCTCCCCTGCCCGTGACCAGCGCTGTGCCGCCTGTGAGGCAAAAAGGAATATCGGCCCCGATTTCTGCCCCCAGGGCCGCCAAAAACGCGGCGTCGCACCCCAACCCCCAGAGCTCATTCAACCCCACCAGGGTAGCAGCAGCATCGGCCGACCCCCCACCGAGCCCCGCGGCCACAGGTATCCGCTTAACAAGCGTGATCACCGCCCCCCCCCGGTAGCCAGTTACTTCGGCCAGACGCCTGGCTGCCCGGACTACCAGATTTGCCTCGCCCTCCGGCACCGGCTCACCCACCACCGTGAGGGTTAAACCTGCTGCCGCCTCCAAGAATATATCGTCACCTACCGCCAGGCTCTGCATTACCGAGGCTATCTCGTGGTAACCGTCGGCGTAGCGCCCAAGGATATCGAGACAAAGATTAACTTTTGCCCGTGCGATATAGCCAATAGCCACTTAACATTACTCACATACCGGGAGCCGCTTTTTCATAAACTTTACACAAAAAGCCTTGTAGAAGCAAGAGCTTTAAAAGCGCGACTGGAAGATAGGGGGTAAGGCCCTTTGCTTTTCGCTCCTGTTCTGGTAACTGGCCATCTCTACGTTTCCACCTTAACGGGCAATCAGGCCCTCTTTCTTCTCCTCCTCAGCCTCCTTGCCGGCACCGGAACGCTACTCGGCGCGGCCCTTGCCCTCCTTATCCCCTTCGACTGCATGCTGCCCTTCCTTGCCGGCTTCGCCGGTGGTGTCATGAGTAGCGTCGCGGCCTGCGAACTTCTCCCCACCTCGGTAGCGCTCGGCGGCTCCGGTGCCGCCCTGGCGGGATGCCTTACCGGCGGCGCCTTCCTTTTTTCTGCGACCCCCTTTTACCCCATCACCCAGGAGCCCAAGACGAATACCGGCGCCTCGGCTGGCTCTTATTTACCGCTATCGCCCTCCATGACCTCCCAGAAGGAATCGCCCTCGGCACTGGCGGCACAACCACAGCGAAACTCGGCATCCTGCTGGCCATCGCGCTCGGG
>NZ_JBRAIN010000043.1:0-10640 GCF_052743955.1 Thermodesulfitimonas sp. | reverse complement strand
CTCGGGATCGCTATGGCCAAACGGCAGCCGCGCCTCATCCCGGTCCTTTTAGCGCTCGCGGCAGGAGCAATGCTTTACATTGTGTTAAAGGAGCTTCTACCCCGGATGATAGCGGGCGGTGAAAACACCGGCTTTCTCTGTGGTTTCCTGCTACTTTTCCTGCTCTGGTGGTTTCTAGATCGGTTTTGACTTCCTGCGGCCGCGCTACTTTTTCAGCAGGCACCAGGCCCCTGCGGCTAGGAAGGCAACCCCGAGGATACGCCAGCAGCTAAAAGGAAGGCGGGTCATCCCGAAAAGACCGAAATGGTCGATTAGCGTCGCTGTCAGCACCTGCCCTAAGATGATCGCGGTCGTTGCGGGCGCCACGCCAACCTTGGGGATGCACCGGGCAAACGCTGTAAATGATAAGCACCCCGCGCAGGCCGCCTATCCAGGCATACCACGGCGCCTGCGTGAGGCGCGAAAAACTACCCCGTGTAAACAGCAGCAGCAACCCTGCAAAAGCCGTCCCTACCGCGTGGACGATAAAGGTGGCCAAACATAAGCCAGCAATCTTCCCCATAAGCGCATTCACCGCGCCTTGAACCGCCATAACGGCCCCCGCAAAGGCCGCCAGCAATAACGGAAAAAGCTTTAAACCTAACATCGCCTCACCCGACCTCTATTATTTCCCAGGGGAGTTTGCCGCAACCGGCTAACTTTCTTCTTGTCTTTCCACTCCCTGCCGTGTTAAATTTGACGTTAAAGAAAAAGCAACGCGAAGAAAGGGGGTTGCTTGCTTTCTGAATCGTTTAATCTGCTATAAATCTTACCGAAAAATCTGGCAGCTGAGCCGAGAAAAAATCGGGAGAAAGGAGCTAAGGCAATGCTGAAGCAGTATTTTAAACTGCTCTGCCTGCTGGTACTTTTCCTTTTTGTGGCCGGTTGCGGTAAGGCCAAAACCACAACCGCCCCCGCACCCCAAGGCACGCCCAAGGAGCCCTACAAAATCGGTGCCATCGTCGACGCGAGCGGCCCCGCAGCCTCGCTTGGCGAACCGGAAAGAGATACGTTGAAGATGCTCGCCGCCGAACTCAACGCCAAAGGGGGCATCGACGGCCACCCGGTCGAGCTCATCATCCTCGATAACAAGAGCCTCGAAAGCGAAACGGTCCTGGCGGCCAAAAGGCTCATCGACCAGGATAAGGTCCTGGCCATCATCGGCTGCACCCAAAGCAGCACTTCGCTGGCTATCGTAGACACCGTCACCAAAGCCCGGGTGCCCACGGTTTCGATGGCAGCCTCCGCCAAGATCGTCACCCCCGTTGCCGAGCGCCACTGGGTTTTCAAGACCGCGCAGAGCGACATCATCGTTGCGAACAAGATCGCCAAGTACCTTGTCGGTAAGGGCGTCAAGAACGTGGCTTTCCTTTCGGTCAACAACGCCTTCGGCGACTCGGGCCTGGTTAATTTTGAGAAGGCCGCCCAGGCAAACGGGCTTAACATCCTCCTGAAGGAAAAGTTTGAGGCGACCGACACCGATATGACCGCCCAGCTCGCCAAGGTCAAGGCGTCCCAAGCGCAAGCCACCGTCGTCTGGGCGATTCCGCCGGCAGCCTCAATTGTCACGAAAAACTTCCGGGAGCTCGGCATCAAGATGCCGCTCGTCCAAACCCACGGGATCGGTAACAAGAAATTCCTGGAACTCGCCGGCGCTGCAGCCAACGGCGTGGTGGCCCCGATGGGTAAGCTTCTGGTGGCCGAACAGCTTCCGGACAGCGACCCCCAGAAGCAGGTGCTCCTCCAGTATATCGCAGATTATCAGAAGCGGTATAACGCCCGGCCGAGCACCTTCGGCGGCTACGCCTACGATGCGTTTAACTTAGTAGTAAAGGCCATCAAGCAAGCCGGCCCCGACCGGGCGAAGATCCGGGACGCCCTCGAGCAGATTACCGGCTACGTCGGAATCAGCGGTGTCTTCAACATGTCGCCCCAGGACCACAACGGCCTCAGCGAAGATTCGATGGTTATGGTGGAGATCAGGGACGGCAAGTGGCAGCTTCTTCAGTAAATCTCCGAAGAGAGATGTCGGGGGTGCGGCTTTCCTTACGGGGTAAGGCGTACCCTCAGCTTGTCACAGGAATGGAGTGCAGACAGGTTTGCAGCGGAAGGTCTTATCGGGTAACGAAGCAATCGCTTACGGAGCACTGGAAGCCGGTGTCCACGTGGCTACCGGTTACCCCGGTACCCCTTCTTCGGAAGTTCTGGGCACTCTCGCCCGACTGGCACCGGAATACGGCTTCTATGCCGAATGGTCCACCAACGAGAAAGTTGCCCTGGAGGTAGCCGCAGGTGCAGCGTTGAGTGGCGCCCGCGCGATCGTGACGATGAAACAAGTGGGCCTAAATGTAGCCGCCGATGCCCTGATGACCCTGGCTTACCTCGGGGTGGTAGGGGGGCTTGTCCTCGTGGTGGCGGACGACCCCGGCCCGCATAGCTCACAGAACGAGCAGGATACCCGGCTTTTCGGCCGGTTTGCCAAAGTCCCGGTGCTTGATCCGGCCACCCCGCGCGAGGCGAAAGCGATGGCGGTTTTTGCCTTTGACCTTGCCGAGCGGCTTCAGCTACCCGTGATCCTTCGCCCTACCACGCGCGTTTCCCATGTCTGTCAGGAAATGGCTGTACGCCCATCTTACCGACCCCGGCCGGTGGAAGGATTCAAGCGGGATCCCCGGTGGGTTTGCATGCCCTCGCTAGCCGCACAACGGCACGTGTGGCTTAACACCGCTCAGGAGCAGGCATCAATGCTTCTGGACGAATCACCCTTTAATTCTACCACGGTGGTCGGTGAAGTCGGTATTATCGCTTGCGGGGTTAGTTTCAATTACGTCCGCGAAGCACTCCGGTTGCTGGGACAGGAGGTTTCGGTGCTTAAAATCGGCACCCCTTACCCCCTTCCGGAGAAACCGGTGGTCGACTTCCTCCGCCAGATGAAACGGGTGCTGGTAGTGGAAGAACTGGAACCGGTGGTGGAGGATCAGGTAGTAGCCATGGCCTGGCAGCACGGCTTGCGTCTCGCGATCGCGGGTAAACGCGACGGCACCGTTCCGCGCGAAGGAGAATTCGACGTTGACCGGGTTGCCCCAATAGTAGCGGCCTTCTTAGGGGTTCCGTGCCGGCAGAGCCCGAAAACGCTGCCGCCGCCGCTCCCCCGGCGCGGCCCTGTTTTGTGCGCTGGCTGCCCGCATCGCGCCTCCTTCTACATTTTCAAGGAGGCAGTACAGGGAATGGATGTTGTTTTTACCGGGGACATCGGCTGTTACACCCTGGGCTTGGTCCCGCCCCTGGAAGCGGTACATACCTGTCTCTGCATGGGTGCAGGCATCGGTATGGCGGCAGGCATTCATCACGTTAACCCTGGGAAAAAGTGCGTCGCTTTCATCGGTGATTCTACTTTTTTCCACAGCGGACTACCCGGCTTAATCAACGCCGTTTATAACCGGGCGGAGATCGTAGTGGTGGTACTTGATAACCGGACTACCGCGATGACTGGACACCAGCCGCATCCGGGCACAGGACGTACCGCCACCGGTGGCGAAACAGCGGTGGTGGAGATCGCCAGCTTGGCCCGCGCCTGCGGGGTTACCTACGTCCGGGAAGTGGACCCCTTCGACACCGACGCGGCACTGGTTGCCGCCCGTGAGGCGCTGCGCCACAGCGGACCGGCCGTGGTAGTGATGAAAAGTCCTTGCACAAAGCTGGTCAAACCTACCACCCGGTACCAAGTAATCACGGAAAGGTGTGTGGGCTGCGAAGAGTGCATCCAAAAGGTCGGTTGTCCGGCATTCCTGCCCGGGGCAGAAGGACCGGTAATCGGTAGCGATTGTACCGGCTGCGGGCTATGTGCCGCCGTCTGCCCCACTGGCGCCATCGAGAAGGTGACAGCGTGAGCTTCGATGTGGTTATCGCCGGCGTCGGCGGGCAGGGAAATATCCTCGCCGCCCGCGTCTTAGCCCGGGCGGCCGTAGCGGCCGGCTTTGGGGTACTAACTTCGGAAAGCGTCGGAATGGCGCAGCGCGGGGGGTCCGTCGCTAGCCACGTCCGGATCGGCCAGGAGCTTTACGGGGCCATTATCCCGGACGGGAAAGCAGACCTCCTGATCGGCCTCGAGTTGGTGGAAACAGCCCGCGCTCTTCCCAAGTTACGTCCCGGCGGCCAGGTCATAGCCGCCACTACCGTTATCCAGCCACCGGCCCTGATTTTGACCGGCAGCGCTTGCGACGCAGCGGTTATAGCCGCCTATCTCCGCAAGGCGGTTCCTGACCCTCTGCTGATCGACGCCGCTAGCGTTGCCACTCGGGCCGGTAACCGCCGGGCCGCCAACAGCGTGCTGTTAGGCGCAGCCACCAGCCTGGGCGGTCTCCTCCCGTTTGCCCCCGAACTACTTCTGGCTGCGCTTCTGGAAAGCCTGCCGTCCGGTCTCCGGGAAGTTAACCAGCACGCCTTCATCCTCGGCAAGCAGGAAGCGGAAAGGATTCGGGCCACGGGGCAAGCAACTTGATTCCATAATATTTAGGAGGATGAGCAGATGGCTGAGCTGAGCCGAGCGGTCCCGGAAAGGGACCAGTTACGCACCCGTCAGGAGGAATTGCTCCGGCAGCTGATCGAGCGTCTCTTCGCCAACTCGCCCTTTTACCGGGCTAAACTCCGCGCCGCGGGAATAGAACCCGGCGATATAAAAACTATCAGTGACCTGGCCCGGGTTCCCTTCACCACCAAGGAAGAGCTGCGGGAGGCCTATCCCCTGGGACTGATGGCGGTACCGGAGGAAGCGGTGGTTCGCATTCACTCCTCTTCAGGAACCACTGGTAAACCCGTCATTGTACCCTACACCGCGAAGGACGTGGAAGACTGGATCACCATGTTCGCCCGCTGTTACACGATGGCCGGCGTCGGCCGGCGGGACCGGGTGCAGGTGACGCCCGGCTACGGGCTGTGGACAGCAGGCATCGGTTTCCAGATGGCGGCAGAGAGGATAGGAGCGATGGTGGTGCCGATGGGACCCGGCAACACCGAAAAACAGCTCCAGATGATGGTCGATCTCGAAACCACGGTGCTTACCGCCACCTCGTCCTATGCCCTGCTGCTGGCCGAAGAGATTAACCGGCGCGGCCTGCAGGAAAAGATCAAACTCAAGCGCGGCATCCTGGGTTCGGAGCGCTGGAGCGACAGGATGCGGGCCCGCATCGAGAACCTGCTCGGTATCGAAACTTTCGATATCTACGGGATGACCGAGATTTATGGCCCCGGCATCGCCATCGACTGCTCGCTCCACCGGGGACTCCACTACTGGGCTGATTACTTACTTTTCGAGGTGATCGACTCAGAAACCGGGAAACACGTGCCGCCAGGCGCGCAAGGAGAACTGGTAATTACCACGTTAGTTAAAGAAGGGATGCCGCTACTCCGCTACCGGACCCGGGATATCACCCGCCTAATTCCCACTTCTTGTCCCTGCGGGAGCCCTTACCCGATGATCGACCGAATTTTAGGGCGCACCGACGACATGATCAAAATCAAGGGGGTGAATATCTACCCGGGACAAATCGACTTCGTCCTTAAGTCGGTCCCCGGCCTTAGCAGCGAGTACCAGATCATCCTTACGCGGGAAGCAGGACGTGACCAGGCGTTGGTAAAGGTAGAAGGAGAACCGGGCGTAGATGCTACTGCCGCTGCTGCTGCCTGCCGCAACGCGATCAAGACCCATATCGGGGTGACGTTTGCGGTGGAGGTGGTGCCGTTTGGCAGCCTGCCCCGCAGCGAAAAGAAAACCCAGCGGGTTTTTGACTTGCGAGAAACATGAGGGCATCTTCGGCAACAGAATCAAAATCTCTGCTTGTTTTTCGTGTCCTGACGTGTTAGATTTGAACAGTGAAGGCAAAACCGGCCGAAAACGGGTATTTTTGTAGTAACTAAATGGCATCGCAGGAAAGATTAGTTTGATGAGGTAAGGAGAGGAGAATAAAGATGAAGCAGCGCCTTTTTCTAGTTTGTCTGCTCACCTTACTGGTCCTGGTTGGCGGTTGCGGCAAGGCTAAAACCACTACGACGCCAGCAGCAACTAAAGCGCAGAAAGAACCTTATACGATCGGGGCCATCCTTGATACAAGCGGTCCCGCCGCATCGCTTGGCGAGCCTGAGCGGGACACCTTGAAGATGCTGGTAGAAAAACTTAACGCTAAAGGCGGTATTAACGGCCACCCTATAGAGCTTATCCTCCTAGACAACAAAAGCTCCGAAAGCGAAGCAGTATTGGCGGCCAAACGTCTGGTAAACGAGGATAAGGTGTTAGCAATCATCGGTTGCTCCCAAACCGGTACCTCGTTAGCGATTGTGGACACCGTTACCAAAGCCCAGGTGCCGATGATTTCGGTCGCTTCGTCCGCCCGGATCGTAACGCCGCCTAGTGAGCGGCGGTGGATTTTCAAGACGACCCAAAACAACGAGACCGTAGCCCAAAAGATGATCGCCTACCTTAAGCAAAAAGGAATCAAGGACGTTGCGGTGTTGTCCGTAAACAATGCTTACGGGCGGGACGGTGCCGGTACCTTCATCGCACTCGCGGCCAAGAACGGCATCAACATAGTCCTGCACGAAAAGTTCGAGGCCACCGATACCGACATGACGGCGCAGCTCGCCAAGGTGAAAGCTTCGCCCGCCAAGGCCACCGCGGTTTTCGCCATTCCGCCGGCAGCCTCGATTGTGACCAAGAACTTCCGGGATCTGGGTCTTCAAATGCCGCTCCTCCACTGCCACGGTATCGGCAACAAAAAATTCCTCGAACTCGCCGGTGATGCGGCAAATGGCGTCGTTGCCCCGATGGGGAAGCTCCTGGTTGCCGAACAGCTTCCGGACAGCGACCCGCAGAAGCAAGTATTACTGAAGTTCATCGCCGATTACCAGAAAAAGTACCACATGCGGCCGACTACCTTCAGCGGCCACGCCTACGACGCTTTTTACCTGCTCGTCAACGCAATCAAGCAGGCCGGCCCAGACCGGGCAAAGATCCGGGATGCCCTTGAACAGACTAAAGGCTTTATAGGCGTTAGCGGCGTCTTCAATATGTCACCCCAGGACCACAGTGGTCTGGGTCAGGACGCCATGGTTCTCGTAGAGGTTAAGAACGGCCAGTGGCACTTGCTGCAGTAGGAGGATACGACCGTTGGGCATTGAGAGCCAGTACATCCAGTATCTTCTGAGCGGGCTGACGACAGGCAGTATTTATGCTTTGATCGCTTTGGCTTTAGTAGTCACTTTCAATATCACCGGCATTTTTAATCTCGCGATCGGGGAATTCGTGACGATCGGGGCCCTCACCGCCGTAAGCCTGCGCGAAGCAGGCTTACCGGCCGCCCTGGCTTATTGCATAGCCGTCCTGGTCGCCGGTTTGGTTGGTGCCCTCGTGGAGCGCGCAACGATTCACCCCGCCCGGAACGCCTCAGTTCTAAGTTTAATTATCATCACCATCGCTGTATCGATTGCTTTGCGGGGTGCGGCCCTTCTCATCTGGAAGACGCACCCCTATACCCTTCCTCCTTTTGTAAGCGCCCCGCCGCTGCGGCTCTTAGGTGCCTCGCTTGTTCTCCAGAGTCTATTTATTCTGGGCCTCGCGGTGGTGGCCGTAAGCCTACTTTTTGTCTTCTTTGAGTTTACCTACATCGGCAAGGCAGTGCGGGCGGCAATGATAAACCGGACGGCAGCGCGACTGGTTGGAATTAACCCCGGTCGCCTATCCCTTTTCGCCTTTACCTTTAGTGGCGTTATTGCCGCCCTAGCGGGCATCTTCATTACACCCATCACTATGGCTACCTATGACATGGGGTTTATGCTGGGACTTAAAGGTTTTGTGGCCGCCATCTTGGGCGGCGTAACCAACACCACGGGCGCTATAATTGGCGGCATTTTGCTCGGGGTCCTGGAGGCTTTTGCCGCAGGCGCGGTATCCTCCGGATTGAAGGATGCGATCGCAATGGTAGTTATGATCGCGGTGCTCCTAACCCGGCCAACAGGTATCCTAGGCTCAACCCGAAACAGTGCTTAAACCTCAAGGAGATGGGTTTCTTGGTTTCGCGCAAGCCCTATCACCTGCTCTTACTTTGTGGTGCCATCTTATCTTTGCCGTTCGTCGTTAAAAGTACCTATATTCTGGGAATACTTATTTTTATCGCGCTTTACACCATTGTCGCCGAAGGTCTAGGGGTCTTGATGGGGTATGCAGGGCAGGTTTCCTTTGGCCAGGCGGCCTTTTACGGACTTGGCGCCTATACCGCCGCCATCCTAGCCACCCACTGGCACCTGCCCCCGCTTCTCTGTCTAGTTGCGGCGCCCGTGCTGCCCACTATAGTAGCACTTATCATCGGCCGTCCAATTTTACGCTTGCGGGAGCACTACCTCGCGCTAGCCACTTTAGGCTTCGGTATCCTCGTCTATGCGTTTTTCAAGGAATTCGCCGGGCTCACCGGCGGCCCCTCAGGACTTACCGGTATCCCCTACCTTTCCCTCGGACCCCTCGTCTTGGACCGTGACTGGAAGTATTACTACCTCGTCTGGCTTATTCTCGCCCTCGTTTTAGTCGCCATTGATAACCTTACCCGCTCGCCAGTGGGACGGGCCTTCAGGGCGATCCACGCCAGCGAAAAGGCTACGGAGGCCGCAGGGATCGATACCACAACGCTAAAAGTGCAGGCCTTCGGGTTAAGCGCCTTCCTGGCCGGGCTCGCGGGGGCGCTTTACGCCTTTTGGGTTACCTTCATCAGCCCTTCCCCCTTTAGCTTTACCGCTTCGGTCGAATTCGTCCTGATGGTGGTGGTCGGCGGCCTAGGTACCCTGTGGGGCCCGCTTTTAGGGGCCGCAATCGTCGTTGGGCTTACCGAATTCCTTCGGTGGGCGGTCGGAATGATCATGCCGGAAGCGGGTGGCGAGTTTGAAATCATCTTTTTCGGTCTTATCTTCATCCTCATTATGCTTTTCCGGCCGCAAGGACTCCTCACACCGCGCGTCTTCCAGGGCACCACGACCGGGAAAATGGAGGCTGACCGATGTTTGCGGTAAAAAATCTTTCCAAGCGTTTCGGCGGGTTACTGGCACTAAACAGGGTAAGCTTCTCGCTACAACGAGGCGAAATCCTGGCGCTTATCGGACCAAATGGGGCCGGGAAAACCACCCTTCTCAACCTGGTTACCGGAAACCTTCGCCCCGATGAAGGCGAAATCACCTTCAAGGGCAGACGCCTCAACGGCCTTAAACCTTTCCAGATTGCCCGCCTGGGGATAAGTCGCACCTTTCAGAACCTCGAACTCTTTACCACCTTAACGGTGGCCGAAAATGTAATGGTTGGTTTTTACCGCTTACACCGGACCGGTTTTTTTAAAGCGCTCCTGCGGCGTCCTGGTGTAATGTGGGAAGACCGCGAGCTTTATCGCGAAGCCGTCAAACTCCTCCAAAAACTGGGGCTCGCGGACAAGGCCGACTGGCCGGCCGGGAGCCTTCCCTTCGGGCAGCAGCGCCTGATCGAGATCGCCCGGGCGCTGGCCGGGCAGCCGGAGATCCTGCTCCTGGACGAGCCTGCTGCGGGTCTTAATAACGCGGAATCCGAGGCCCTTGCGCGTTTTTTACGTACGCTTCCAGAAGCAGGACACACCCTTATCTTGGTAGAGCACGATATGGATACCGTCATGGGCCTCGCCAACCGGGTGGTGGTGCTCAACTTCGGTACTGTTATCGCCACCGGAACCCCTACCGAAATTTTGCGCAACCAAGAAGTAATCGCCGCTTACCTGGGGGAAGAGGAGGAAGAGGCGTGCTAAATGTCCGGGAAATCACTGTCTACCGCGGGCACATCCGGGCCCTGACCCAGGTTTCGCTTAGCATAAACCCAGGGGAGGTGATCGCTGTCTTAGGGGCAAACGGTGCAGGGAAAAGCACCTTGTTAGGCGCACTTGCTGGGCTCTACCCGCTAGCAAGCGGGGAGATTACCTTTCAAGGGGACTCCCTTAAGGGGCTCCCCCCTGAGGCCATCGTTCGCAAAGGTATTAGCCTCGTTCCCGAGAACAGACAGCTCTTCCTTTCGCTCAGCGTCCGTGACAACCTGCTTCTCGGCGCCTTCCACCGCTACCAGCGGGACAAAAGGTTACTGAGTGAAGAACTGGCTAAGATTCTCGCCCTCTTCCCAGCGTTAAAGGAAAAATTAAAGGCACCGGCCGGGACTTTGAGCGGCGGCCTGCAGCAGATGGTGGCCATCGGGCGGAGTCTCATGGCTAAACCCCGCCTCCTGCTCATGGATGAACCTTCCGTCGGCCTCGCTCCCTTGGTGGTCCGCGAGATTATGCAGACAATCCGCCGGTTGCGAGAGCAGGGCCATACAGTGCTCCTTGTAGAACAAAACGCGCGGGCCGCGCTCAAAATCGCAGACCGCGCTGTGCTCCTGGAGCAAGGACGAATTGTCTTTTCTGGCAGCCCGAGCGAACTCGCCCGGAGCAGCAGCCTCTACGCCGCTTACCTCGGCTACACCACACCGGCCTGAGACCCCGCGCTCGTAACCTCTTTCGGCTCAACTTGGAAACCCTCGACCAAAGAAATCCTTGCGGCTCAAGGGCTGCAAG
>NZ_JBRAIN010000042.1:0-14856 GCF_052743955.1 Thermodesulfitimonas sp. | reverse complement strand
GGCTTTTCGCTCAAGTTCGCCAACTTTAACAGGGGTTTTTGCAGTGAAATCATTAATTTTATTATTCGACCAGACCCCAGGGGTTTCCTGCTAGCGCTCAATCAAAAATATCAAAAATTTCTCCCAGCAACAACTTGTGCTTTTTGGGGTGGTAAGGATCGTGGTAATCATGATGATTCATCTTAACGTCATAAAGTGGGCAGCGCAATTGTGACCATCCTTTCCTGGAAAGTTCTTGTAGTTAATATTTTATCCTGGTGAAAATGATCAATGCAAGAAGCCTAAGGCTCTAGACCAAGGTCGCGGATCAATGTGTGGTCGCGGGAGGTTCCCTGGCCGCGCGTGGTAAGGTAATCGCCGGTGATGAGGCCGTCCACGCCACCGGCGAGTCCTAAGGCCTGGGTGTCGCGGAGGTTGTGCTCTCGCCCGCCAGCGTACCGGATGGTGGCGCGCGGGAGGATGAAGCGGAAAACCGCCAGTGTCCGGAGGATTTCTAAGGGCGGCAAGGGGGGTGCCGCTTCAAGGGGGGTGCCGGGAATCGGGTGGAGGATGTTTACGGGGACAGAAGGAACGTCGAGGTCCCGCAGGGCAAAGGCAAGTTCGGCCCGCTGGGCAGGCGTTTCGCCGAGCCCGATAATCCCTCCGGCGCAAACCTCAAGCCCGGCCTCCTTGGCGGTCAAGATGGTGGCCACCCGGTCGGCGTGCCGGTGGGTGGTGCAGATCTGGGGGAAAAAGCTGGCCGCCGTTTCGAGGTTGTGGTGGTAGCGGCTAAGCCCGGCCTTTTTCAGCGCCCGGGCTTCTTCAGGCCGTAAAACGCCTAAAGAGGCGCAGATTTGGAGTTCCGGCAACTCCTTGCGGAGCAGCCGGATGAGACCGAGAATTTTATCGAAGTCCCTTCCTGGGTCCCGGCCGCTGGTAACTAAAGAGAAGCGCCGGATTCCTCCGGCATAGACCGCCTGCGCCCGGCAGCGGATCTCGTCTGCCGGAAGGAGGGGGTAGACGGGCGCCTGGGTGGGGTAGCGGGCCGATTGGGCGCAAAAACGGCAGTCCTCCGGGCAGCGCCCGGAGCGGGCGTTCACGATAGCGCAGCGGTCAACCTTCCGGCCGCGAAAGTGCTTGCGGATAACGTCGGCCGTCCCGAGGAGAAAGGGGGTGACCGCATCGGGGGTCGCGAGGAGAAAGCACGCCTCCTCGAAAGTAAGGGTTGCCCCTTTGAGGACTTTCTCCGCGAGGCGGGTGATTTGTGCCGTCTGCGCTAACAGGTTCATAATTCAGCCACTACCAGAGCGATCTGCCAGCAGAGCGCAACCTCCTCCACGCCCGCGGTAAGTTTGCGCCAGAGGGCTTCGGCCTGAGTGGCTTGCGGGCCAAAGAGGAAGGCCCAGGAGCCGCGGGCGCGTAGCAAAGTGCCGAAGAGCGCTGGCGGGTGCTTTTCCCGGAGGGTAATAATTTCTACCGTACACCGCGGTGCAAAAGCGAATTCGCGGCGGAGGCGCTGGGGTGACGGGAGGCGCCGCCTCTTTGGCTGTCGGATGCTGAGTTCCCGGTAGATTTGGACGAGTACCTGGTTACCCTCTTCTTGCATGACCCCGGTAATAGGCACGGAAAAGGCCATTACCCCGCCGGGACGCAGAAGTGAGGTTATCTGGCGCGCGGTTTGCGGGGCGAACCAGTGGTAGCAGAGATTGCCGAAAATCAGGTCGAAGCGCTCCGTGAGGTCGCCGAGTTCTTCCGCGGCAGCACAAACGTAACGCACGCCAGGAACTCCTTTGCCGCGGTTGTGGGCGAGCATTGCTAGGCTTGGATCTGTAGCCAGGATCGGGACCGAAGGGAAGTAGCGGCGCAAGATTAGCGTTGCTGCACCGGTGCCGGCGCCTACCTCCAAGATGCGCGCGGGATTGAGCCGGGCCTGGACTTTATTTACCAGAGCCGTGGCGATCCGGGCGTAAAAGCGTTCGTTTACCGGCGTAGCGTAAATTTCGGCTAGGGAAGCGCTGAAGACCTCGGCTACGGACATTTTAACCACCTCTTAAGCCAGTTGATAAGGATAGCGGTGCTCTCGGATGCCCAGAGGATGTCCAGGTGACCGGCGCCCCGTATAACCGTTACCTCCCAGCCGCGCGCGCAACCTTCCTGCGCCGCTGCGAGGCACGTGGGGAGGTCCCGGCTCCCGTGAAGGAGGAGCACGGGTGGGTCGGGCCAGAGCGGTTCAAGGGCGGCAAGGGCTTCTTCCAGCCCGGCGTACGGCCGGGTTTCCCGGACGCGGCGGGCCCGGAGAAGGGCGAGGAGCTCGCTTTTCCGGCCTGTAAAGCGGGCTTCGCGGGGCACCGAAAGCAGGCAAAGGGGTTTGCGCCCGAGGTGCAGGGCGATACGGCCACCGAGACTGTGGCCGACCACCGCGGCGAAAGGATACTTTTTCAGCGCCGCGGCAAACGCGCGGGCGCTATCTCCGGTGAGCGGTAGAGCGTGGGCACCGTGACCGGGGAGGTCGGGCAAGCAGGCCGCCCACCCGGCACGACTAAGGGATAGACCCAGGGCCAGCATCTCTTCTTTGCTTCCCCCGTAGCCGTGAAGCGCGAGAACGCACCGCTCGTTCCTCTCTGCTGGGTGCAGAAAATATGCCGGGGCACCGGCAAGGACCCCCTCCGTAACGGTGATGCCTTTGCCTTGAGGCGGCGGGAGCGGGTTCAAGCGACCGCCTCCTTGATACTCGCAGCCACCACGGCACAGAGGGTCCGCAGTTCTTCGTTGCTGATGGCCAGCGGCGGCATCAGCACCACCACGTCGCCAAGCGGCCGGATAATGACTCCCTTTTCGCGGGCTTTCCGGATTACCTGGTGCCCGGTACGCCGGGCGAGCGGGTAGGGTTCCCGCGTCTTTTTGTTGCGGACCAGCTCGATTCCCACCATAAAACCGGCCTGGCGGACATCCCCGACGGCCGCGAGTTCCCGGAAATCTTCCAGGAGTGCTTGCAAAAGCTTGATTTTGGGCTGAAGGCGGGTTAGCACCGCTTCTTCCTCGAAAAGACGGAGGTTCGCCAAAGCGGCGGCACAGGCGAGGGGGTTGCCCGTATAGGTATGGCCGTGGAAGAAGGTTTTAAGTTCGGCATAGTCGGCATAAAAAGCCTCGTAGATCTTTCTTGTCGTCAGGGTAGCGGCGAGGGGAAGGTAGCCGCCGGTAATCCCCTTGGCGACAACCAGAAGGTCGGGGGAAACTTCTTCGTGCTCGCAGGCGAACATTTTACCGGTGCGGCCAAAACCCGTGGCCACCTCGTCGGCGATGAGCAGGACGCCGTAGGTGTCGCAAAGCTGGCGGAGGTGGCTCAGGAACCCTTCCGGCCAAACGAGCATTCCGGCGGCCGCCTGGATCACCGGCTCCACAATTACCGCTGCTAGTTCTGGAGCGTGCGCTTCTATCAGTTGCGCCACGGCCGCGAAACACTCCCGGTTGCAGGTGTCTTTACCGGGATGGCCGTAGGGGCAGCGGTAGCAGTAGGCCGAAGGGGCCTTAAGGGAGTGGACCACGAGCGGCCCATAAATGTGGTGAAAAAGTTCGATCCCCCCTACACCGACGGCGCCGAGGGTATCGCCGTGGTAGGCGTTGTAAAACGACAGGAAGCGCTTTTTCTCGGGGTGACCGGTGTTCTGCCAGTACTGGAAGGCGATTTTGAGCGCGATTTCCACCCCGGTGGAGCCGTTGTCGGAGTAAAAAACGTGCTCCAGGCCCGGCGGCGCAATAGCGGTGAGTTTCGCCGCGAGCAGGATGGAGGGCACATTTCCGAGACCCAAAAGCGTCGAGTGGGCAATCTGGTGGAGTTGCTCGATAATCGCCTGGTCGATGGCCGGTACCCGGTGGCCGTGGACCGTCACCCAGAGGGAGCTTACCCCGTCCAGGTAGCGTTTCCCCTCGATATCGGTGAGGTAACAGCCTTCGCCGGCGGCGATGATGGGCGCCCCTTCGCTGTAGTACTCCTTCATCTGGGTGAAAGGGTGCCAGACCACCGTGCGGTCGAGCTCTTTGAGGCGCGCAACTTCTGCCGGGGAGTAAGGCAGCTTTCTCTTCATGACGCGGGCCTCCTTTCGCCAGCGAGCGCGGCGAGTTTTTCGGCTAGCCGGTGGGTTTCGTTGACCCGGTGGGCGGTCTCTTCCAGGGACTGGTAATCGGGTTGTTCGGGGTTAAACCCTGGGATTTCGGGCACCAGCGCCAGTACTGGAACGCCGCTGAAGTCGGTGATGGCCTTCGGATTGTTCTTTTCTACGCGCCCGGGCTTTTCGGGATACCGGTTGATGATGACGCCCAGGACCTGGAGGCCGGCGCGCAGCGCCGCGGCGATGGTAAGCAGGGTGTGGTTGATGGTGCCCAGTCCAGGCCGGGCCACAATGAGGAGCGGGAGCCCGAGCTCGCGGGCGATGTCTGCCATCATGAGGGTCGGGCCGACCGGCACCAAAAGCCCGCCGGCGCCCTCGGCGATAACTGCGTGGTAGCGCCGCTCAAGGTAGTGGTAGCACTCCCGGATGTTATCAACCTTTACGGTTCTTTTGACGAGTAAAGCGGCCAGGTGCGGCGAGACAGGGGGCTCAAAGGCATAAGGGCAAAGCATCTCCCGGGGCTCGTCCTCAAGGTCGAAAAGTTGGGCCGCAAACTTCGTGTCCCCGGGAACGAGTTCCTCGCCCTGCTTGACGGCCCCCGTTTCCACCGGTTTGAGGTAGGCTACCCGTAGCCCTGCGTCCTGGTAGATAAGGCCGAGCAGGGCGGCAACAATGGTTTTGCCCACCCCGGTGTCGGTGCCGGTGATGAACACGGAAGGAAGGGTGGGTCTGGCAGCTGGCGTTTCTCCTGCAGCGAAATTTTGCTCTTCGGGCAAGGGTCTGGGCCTCCTTTTTACGTTAGATATTCGCAGTTTAGCGTTTAACGTTTTTCATTGGCAAGTTCCCGGCCGTTTACCGCGAGCGGAACGAGTTTCTATTTTTCAGCAACTTCAGTCCGCAGCGAGTGCTTCTTGCAGCGCGGCGAGAAACCCTGTAATCTCCTCTTCTGTGTGCGCGGCGCTTACGGTGATTCTGAGCCGGGCTGTTCCCGGCGGTACGGTTGGGGGGCGGATTGCCGGAACGTAGTAGCCGCGCGCGAGGAGGCGTTCTTGAACGCGGCGGGCCTTCGCGGGCGTGCCGAGGATGAGGGGAATGATCGGCGTTTCCCCGGGCACCGGAATGCCGAGCGCGCTGAGTCCCTGGCGCATAAGCCGCGTATTTTCCGCCAGGCGGCCAACAAGTTCAGGTTCGGCTTCGAGGATTTCGACGGCCGCGAGGGCGGCAGCAGCGGAAGCGGGCGGGAGAGCCGTAGTGAAAATAAAGGGCCGGGCGCGGTTTATAAGGTACTCGATCAGCGCCGCCGGCCCGGCGACGAAACCGCCTAAAGACCCGAGGGCCTTGGAGAGCGTACCGGTAAGGATAACCTTTTCGGGGGAAATTCCCTGCGCGGCGAGGGCCCCTTTGCCACCCGGTCCGACGGTGCCGGTACCGTGCGCGTCGTCGACGATTAGCACCAAGGAAAACTCTTCGGCTAGGGCAATCAGCTCCCCAAGGGGCGCCATATCCCCGTCCATGGAGAAAACACCTTCGGTAACCACAAACCGCTGGCGGCCCGGGTGGACGGCGAGAAGCCGGCGTAAAGAGACCGGATCGTTGTGCTGGAAGCGGACGAGCTTAGCCCCGCTCAAAAGAACGCCGTCGAGGAGCGAGGCGTGGCAGAGCCGGTCGCAGAAAACAACGTCGTGCCGTCCCGCCAGAGCGCTCAGGACCGCAATGTTGGCTGTATAGCCCGTAGGGAAGAGCAGCGTGCGCGCCGCGCCTTTGAAGCGGGCGAGGGCTTCTTCGAGGGCCTGGTGCAAGGGGATGTGGCCGCTCACCAGGCGGGCGGCGCCGCTGCCGGTGCCGTGCTTGGTAAGGGCCTCCTGCGCGCGGGCGATTACCCGCGGGTCATGGGTGAGTCCTAAATAATTGTTACTGCAGAAGAGAACGACCTCCCGGCCTTCCCAAAGTGCCCGGACCGGCCCTACAGGGGTGAGGGGGGTGAGCTGGCGTTTGAGGCCCGCCAGCTCCAGTTCTTCCAGGGTTCCGTGCAGGAATCCTTGGAGCCAGCTCAAAATGTCAACCTCACACGATGGTTTTGGTTTACAATTATAGAGGCTCCTTCCGGGCCTGTCAAGGAGAACAGCAGGAGATTTCGGGCGTGCGCCGAAGTAGAGCTATGGGCGCAACAGCGAAGTCATTTAAAGCAGTGGCGAACGTGACCCTGTCCGGGAAAGACGGGGAAGCACAGCCTTAACTTGGGGAGGGTGGTTGCTTGGCCCGGAAAAAGAAGGGCAATCGGATTGCGGCGGGCAAAACAGAAGAGAAAAACGTTAAAGACGTTAAGATAGAGCTTTTGGGTGTAGGTCTTCTGGCTGTGGCCGCCTTCGCGGGGGTCAGCCTGGCCACGGACTCTGCCGGAGCCGCAGGGGCTTTTGTGCGTCGCTTTCTCGCCTGGCTGGCGGGCGAGGGCCGTTACCTCGTCCCAGTGGTGGTGGGTCTTCTTGGCCTCGCCCTTGTACGGGAAGGATGCTGGCGGGAGGAACTCCGCCTGAAGCTTTACGGCGCCGGGGGGCTCCTCCTCGTTGCCCTCGTCCTCCTTGACCTCTGGCTCCTGCCTCCGGAGAAGCTCCTGCGGCAGGCGCTCTCGCACGGGCTGGTGGGCGATGGCGGCGGGGTGACCGGCGCCTTTTTCAGTTACGTCATGCGGCGAGCCTTCGGTGTCGCCGGCACCTATGTTATTTTAGGCAGTATAACGCTCGCCTGCCTGGCGCTGACTACCACCCTTTCCCCAGGCGACCTTATCAAGGGCTTCTGGGAGCGGTTATTGCGCTCCGGGCGGAAATTGAAGCGCACCCTGAGTAACTTTCTCTTTACCGAGGTGGTACCGGAGGAAGAGGAAATTTCGCCGGTAGTTCCGGTCATTATCGACGGCGTAGCGCCAGCTCCTGCCAGACCGGAAACGCCACCCGTGCCGGAAGCTTCGCCGCCGTCGCTGCCGGAACCACCAGCACCGGCAGCGACTGACACGGCTACCGAAAAGAAGCCTCCGACGCAACCGGCGCAAATATCCCTGGAAGAGGTGATCACGTACCGGCCGCCACCTCTGAGTCTCTTAAACCGGGTGCCCAAGCAGCGCGGTGGCGGTGGGGCGCGCGACATTACGGAAAATATCAGGATCCTTGAGGATACGCTGGCGAGCTTCGGAGTAAAGGCGAAGGTTCTTCAGGTGACAAAGGGACCCGCCGTTACGCGCTTTGAAGTTCAACCGGCTCCGGGAGTGAAGGTGAGCCGAATTGTAAGCCTGGCAGACGATATTGCGCTGGCGATGGCGGCGCCCGATGTCCGCATCGAAGCGCCCATCCCTGGTAAGGCGGCGATCGGCATTGAGGTGCCGAATGAGGAGGTTTCTTTGGTTCACCTACGGGAGCTGTTGGAAAGCAAAGAATTTACCCAGTCGGCGTCGCCGCTCACGGTAGCCCTCGGAAAAGGAATTGCGGGTCAGACGGTGGTCGCCGACCTGACTCAGATGCCGCACCTGCTTATTGCCGGAGCGACGGGAGCTGGGAAGAGCGTTTGCCTCAATACGCTTATCGTGAGCATTCTTTTTAAGGCGGGCCCCGATACGGTGAAGTTTGTCCTTATCGATCCTAAGATGGTCGAACTCGCCACCTATAATGAAATTCCCCACCTCGCCTGCCCGGTGGTTACCGACGCCAAGAAGGCGGCGGCTACCCTGCGGTGGCTGGTACGGGAAATGGAGAAGCGCTACGAGGCGCTGGCCGTGGCGGGGGTCCGGGATATCACCCGCTACAACAGCATTGCCCGAACGGGGGAAGAAAAGACCGGACGGCTGCCGTATATTGTAGTGGTTATCGATGAGTTGGCAGATTTAATGATGGTAGCGCCAGTCGATGTTGAGGATGCCATTTGCCGTCTGGCCCAGATGGCCCGGGCGGCCGGTATCCATTTGGTGGTAGCGACACAGCGGCCTTCGGTTGACGTCATTACGGGCTTAATCAAGGCGAACATTCCTTCACGGATCTCCTTTGCGGTTTCTTCCCAGGTCGACTCCCGCACCATCCTGGATATGGCGGGGGCGGAAAAGCTTTTAGGGCGGGGCGATATGCTTTTCTTCCCTGTCGGTGCTGGCAAGCCGGTTCGGGTTCAGGGAGCGTACCTTTCGGATCGCGAGGTTGAGGCGGTGGTCGAGTATCTCAAGAAGCTGGGAACGCCAGTTACGGAGGAAATTGCGGTTGAAGTAACGGAGAACGAAGAAGTAACAGAGGATGACGATGAACTTCTACCGCAGGCGGTTGAGATCCTTCTTCGTGCCGGCCACGCCTCGATATCGCTGCTCCAGCGACGCCTCAAAATCGGCTACGCCCGGGCCGCCCGGCTGGTCGACATCATGGAGCGCCGGGGTATCGTAGGTCCCTTCGAAGGGAGCAAGTCCCGCGCTATCCTGATAACCTGGGACCAGTACCGGGCTACCTTTAATCGACGGAAATAGGTAAATTGTTGCAAATATTGACTATGCACTAGGCATAGGATATAATCACCTTGAATTTAAGCTAATTTTAAGAGTTTTTGCCGTAGTATCCAGCTTTTAGCGTTAGGATAGAGGGGGGTGACGCAATGGGAATAGGCGAAGCGCTGCGCGCGGCCCGGGAAGCGAAAGGCATCACCATTGCGACCGCCGGGGAAGAAACGAAGATCCGGGCCAAGTTCCTGGAGGCGCTCGAAAGCGAGGCGTTTTCAGTCCTGCCCGGGCGCGTCTACGCCAAGGCGTTTCTGCGGACGTACGCTCGTTATTTAGGGCTTGATGATGCGGCCCTCGCGCAGGAGTTTGATCTTCTCTATCCGGTGGAAGAGGAAAACGGTACGCAAGCGGCGAAACGGGTGCGCGGCGAAAAGTTAATTTCCCCTTTCAACTGGGGGCGCTACCGGAATTTTTTCCTCGTAGCCGGAGTGGTCGGGCTGCTGCTTCTCTTTAACAGTCTCTACAGCGTGATAGTCTCTATCCCTGGTGAACGCATGGTGAACAACGAGGAGAAGACGCGACAAGCAATCAGTAAATCACAGGCCGAAGAAAAAGCCGTTCGCGCGGCGCCCCGGTCGGGAAAAGAGGAACCGGCCGCACGGCAGGCGGCCACGCCTTCTGCAGTCTCTGACGCCCAGGGGGCTGGCAAGCAGTTTACGAACGGAGGGGCTCAGAGAAAAACAGCGGAACCGGTAGCCAGTCAATCGCTAGTACCACAAGGTGTAGAGGTTAAGCTTAGCGTTACGCAAGACCGTTGCTGGATGCGGGTTATCACTGACGGTACGGTGGCTTTCGAAGGCGAAGTCCGGGCCGGGGGAGAGCGTGTCTTTGCAGCTAAAAAACAGATTAGCCTCCGCCTGGGGAATGCCGGCGTAGTTGCGGTTTCGTATAACGGGCAGGAGCTTGGTTACCTTGGTGCGGTCGGCGAAGTAGTAACGCGCGAGTTTTCTGCGCAGCAGGGGTAAGGTTAAGGTACTGTCAAGAAGAATTTGGGAGCCGGGTTTGACTCGGGATTCGCGGGGGGCGAATCCCCGTTTATTTTAGAACGTCTTGAATTTTGTTAAAATTTCTGCGCCGAAGTGAGGTTTACTTACTTGATCTACGTGGGGGCTATCAGTCTTGGGTGTGCAAAGAACCTTGTGGATACGGAAGTGATGCTCGGGCTCTTGGGAGCAGCGGGATATGCCATCACGGCGGACCCGGGTAGCGCGGATGTGCTACTGATCAACACTTGCGCCTTCATCACGCCGGCGCAGCGGGAGTCGATCGCTGCCATTCTCGAAGCGGCCCGTTACAAGGAAGAAGGACGGCTGAAGGCGCTCGTAGTGGCAGGCTGTTTGGCCCAGCGCCACGGCCAGGCACTGCTCCGGGAAATGCCTGAGATTGACGCGCTTATAGGTACCGGCAAGGTGGGCGAGGTGGTGACCGCCGTAACTGGCGCCCTGGCCGGCAAGAAGCCGGTGCTTTTAGGATTGCCCGGCTTCTTATCCGGGACGGCACCCCGGTTGCTGACTACCCCGGCCTATATGGCCTACATTAAAATTGCGGAAGGGTGCAGCAACCGCTGCAGTTTCTGCGTCATTCCGCAGCTGCGCGGCCCTTACCGGAGCAGGTGCCGGGAAGAGATCCTGGCGGAGGCGCGCTCCTTAGCCGCTCAGGGAGTGAAAGAGGTGACCTTGGTGGCGCAGGATACCACCAAGTGGGGGCTTGATCTTTACGGGCGCCCGGAACTGCCATCGCTCCTCCGGGAGGTTGCCCGCCTCGAGGGTATTCGCTGGGTGCGCCTCCTTTACGCCTATCCGACGGGGATTTCTGATGAACTCCTCGGCGTGCTGGCCGCAGAGGAGAAGGTTTGTAATTATCTCGATATCCCGCTGCAGCACGTGAGCCCCCAACTCCTGCGGGCGATGAAGCGTCCGGTCATTGACGTACCAAGACTTGTGGAGCGCGTCCGGGCGGCGGTTCTGGGGGTTACCCTCCGCACCACCTTTATCGTCGGCTTCCCGGGAGAGACGGCGGCGGATTTTGCTCTGCTTGCGGCGACGGTGCGGGAGTGCGGTTTCGACCGGGTTGGTATTTTCCCTTACTTTCGGGAGGAGGGAACCGCGGCGGCGGCGTTGCCGGGGCAAGTTCCTTGGCGGGTGAAAAGGGAACGGTTGCGCCAGCTCTGGTCCCTGGCATGCGAAGTCTCACTGCAGCGCAACCAGGAGAAGGTGGGCCGGGAGCTCCTCGTGCTGGTCGAGGGGAGCAAAGGACGTCGCTTTTACGGGCGGAGCGAAGCCGATGCTCCGGAAGTTGACGGTAAGGTCTATTTCACCGCGCGGGAAACGTTACCCCCCGGAACCTTTGTGCGGGTCCGGGTGACCGGAGCGCGCCCTTACGACCTGGTAGGAGAAATGATCGGAATTCCAGAAATTCCATAAGGAAAAAGGGCCTTAAAACATGTTATAATCAATCGGTCAACAGTAAAGAATCTGTTTTTTTACGGTAGGAGTGAGTTGCGGTGGTCTGGCACGGACTGCGGGTAAAGGCGATTCTGGTAGCCCTGGGCATTGAGCTGGTTTGCCTTTTTGGCGGCCAGTTCCTTTACGAAAGGTACGGCTACCAGCAGGCACTCCAGCAGACGTTGGCAAAACAGCCGCAGGTAGCTGATTTTAAGGTCGGTACGGAAAACGGGCAGCTTGTGGTGACCGTACGTCTCCGCGCACCGGGGAATCTGATGCTTACCTACCAGGAGCTCAAGCGTCTGACAGGAGAGGCGTTAGGGAACCGGCCTTTTGTCCTGAAGATCGCTGACAACCGGGACGCAGTGCTGGAGGAGGTTTTTTACCGGAGCCAGTTCGTCATTTACCAGGCCCTCGCGCAAAAGAGTTGCGGGAGGCGCTCGACTTTATCAAGAACTATAACCGCGCCCGCCATTTAGGTATCAGGCCGCTCAAGGGGATCCTTTTGACGGGCCCGCCAGGGACCGGTAAAACCTTGCTTGCCAAGGCGGCGGCTGGTTATACGGATGCGGTTTTCGTCGCGGCGAGTGGGTCAGAATTCGTCGAAATGTACGCGGGCGTCGGTGCTCAACGGGTGCGGCGCCTTTTTCAGACCGCGCGGGAAAAGGCGCAGCAAAGCGGGAAAAGAAAAACGCCATCATTTTTATCGATGAGATCGACGTTTTAGGTTCGCGCCGGGGAAAGGTGACCAGCCATTTAGAGTGCGACCAGACGCTAAACCAGCTCTTGGTAGAGATGGACGGGATCAAGGCGGACGATACGGTGCATGTTCTCGTTATCGCGGCGACCAACCGCGCCGATCTCCTGGACCCGGCGCTTTTGCGCCCCGGCCGGTTTGACCGCCAGGTACGGGTGGAGCTTCCCGACCGCGAGGGGCGGCTTGAAATCTTGCGGCTGCACACGCGGAATAAGCCGTTGGCGGCCGATGTGGATCTGCCTATTATTGCCAAAGAAACCTTCGGTTTTTCGGGCGCGCACCTTGAAAGTCTGGCCAACGAGGCGGCGATCCTTGCGATGCGTGAAGGGTTGCGGGAGATTCACCACCATCACTTTGTGGAGGCAGTGGAGAAGGTCTTGCTAGGGGATAAGCTTGACCGGCGGCCGACCCGGGATGAACTCTGGCGGGTTGCGGTTCACGAAACGGGACACGCCCTACTGAGCGAGGCAAAGGAGCCCGGTTCGGTTACTACCCTTACGGTTACGCCGCGCGGTAGCGCGCTTGGCTATTTCCGCCAGAAAAGTGAAAATGATAACTACCTTTATACACAGGAGCAATTGGAAAACCGCCTCTCAGTTTTGCTGGCAGGGGCGATCGCCGAGGAAGTTGTGCTCGGTAGCCGGAGCACCGGGGCTACGAACGACTTTGAGCAGGCGATCAGCGTTGCGGAAACGATGGTATACGGGCGGGGATGTCCGAACTCGGTGTGGTAGCCATGGCGGAGCTCCCCGATACGGTCCGCCACCGGGTGCTTACGGACGTGCTCAAAAAGCGGGAGGAAGAGGTGCGCCGCTATCTTGAGGCCCGGAAGGGTTTACTTATCCACATCGCGAGACGGTTGATGAATGAGGAACGCCTTTCGGGAGAAGAGTTTCAAGCCCTGGTAGCCCAAGAGATGGCCGGGTGAACCGCCCGGCCGAATTTATATCTTAGCCGGTAAGGTTGTTATAGAATATTTTGCTTTCGGTTTCTTCGGGTGGGTTTCCCGGATGAAAAAGTTTTTCGGGTTATAAAAATATCAGGCAGGGAATCGGCTTCCTTTTGCGAATTAGTGAAATAAGTCGCTAACTTATAGGTAGGGTGGTTGTAGTGCGAGCGGAAATCATCTTCACAGGAACTGAGCTGCTTTTGGGACAGGTGCTTAACACCCATGCGCAGTGTCTCGGGCAGGAGCTTGCAGCCCTTGGCGTAGAGATTGTCCGGCACACGACGGTGGGTGACGACTGGGAGGGGTTAACGGGCGCCCTCCGGGAAGCCCTCGGGCGGGCCGATCTGATTATCACTACCGGGGGGCTTGGCCCTACTAGTGATGACCTTACCCTGGCGGCCGTTGCGGAGGTACTAGAGCTGCCGCTGGTTCGCAACGAAACTGTTCTTTCCTGGATAAAAGAGTATTTCGCCAAGCGGGGCCAGGCGGTTCCAGAGAATCTCACGCGGCAGGTGTATTTCCCTGCAGGAGCGATAGTCCTGCCGAATGCGGCCGGGACGGCTCCGGGATGCATTGTCGAAAAAGAAGGCAAGATCATCGTTTCCTTACCTGGCCCACCGCGTGAGCTCACGCCGATGTTTGAGGATCACGTGGTACCGTTTCTTTCAAAGCGTCTCGCCCGCGACAGCGTTTTAAATTTTCGCGTGGTTAGGATTACGGGAATCGCCGAGTACGCCGTTCAGGACTTGCTCCGCGACCTGGAGGGGAAAGAAAAAGTCCAGCTTGGTTACATCGCCAAGCCGGGGGAGGTCCATGTCCGCATTGCCGCTGTAGGGCGTGACGCAGCTGAAGCCCAGCAACTGGTGGCTGGGGTGCTAAAAGAGGTGCGCGCCCGGCTTAGTGACTACGTCTTTGCCTACGACGAAGAAAGCATTGAAGAGGTTGCCGGGAAGCTTTTGGCGGCGAAGGGCTATACCATCGCGGTGGCGGAATCCTGCACGGCGGGGATGGTGGCCGCCCGGCTGACCGATGTTCCCGGTAGCTCGGCTTATTTTATGGGCGGTATCGTTGCCTACGATAATAAGGTGAAAGAAAGGATTCTCGGTGTCCAGGCGGAGATTCTTCGGGATAAGGGCGCGGTAAGCCCAGAGACGGCGGCGGCGATGGCCGAGGGGGTGAGGCGGCTTTTGGGCACGGATACCGGCATCGGCATTACGGGCATCGCCGGACCGACGGGCGGGACGCCCGAGAAACCGGTGGGGCTGGTTTATATTGCGGTTGCCGTGCCGGGCCAAACCGTGGTGAAAAAGTACAACTTTCCGGGGCGGCGCTTCGCCGTCCGCCAGGGAGCGGCCAACGCCGCGCTTAAGATGCTGCGCGACCTGCTTGAAAGTGACGAGAGTTCCTCTCCGTAATGGACCGCGAGGGGGCCAAGGCTACCGGCGCGCGGCGGGCTAATCCTTTGTGGTGGGTGGGAGCAAGAAAGGCCGCTACCATTGCGCTCCATGCGGTGCCGCGGATAAAGCCGGCCAGGACATCGCTCGGGTAGTGAGCGTCGAGATAAACGCGGCTTACCCCGATAAAGAGGGGTAAGAGCAAGCCTATTACCGGCCCAAACCAGCGAGATGGTCGGTTGCGGGCGTGGCGGTAGTACCATGACCAGGCAAGAACTACAGCCATGGCGGCGGCGACGGTAGCGTGGCCGCGGGGGAAGCTATAGCCGTAAGCGCCTGTAAAGGGCTGCGGGGAGGGGCGCGGGCGCCGGAGAATCGATTTAAATAGCTCTTCGAGGAGGAAGGCGCCGAAAACCGCTGTAGCTACGACCGTGGCTTCTCGGTTACGTTGCTGACGGTAGAAGAAAAGGGCTGTACCGGCGGTAAAAACGCCGACCGGTGCTGCTTGAACCGATAAACGAGAAAAAAGCATGACTGGGGCGACTGCTGGGGGAATATGAGTGCCTTTATCCAGGCGGTGACTTTTTGGTCAAAAGAGGCCAATTCCTGAAATCGCGTCCCGGCTAAGTAACTAAGAAAACATAAACGAGATCTCTAGAAAAAGTCGGGCTTTCGGGGTTCTTCATGTAGCACTCCGGCAGG
>NZ_JBRAIN010000041.1:0-14960 GCF_052743955.1 Thermodesulfitimonas sp. | reverse complement strand
GGCAGGTACTCCCGTAAAAGCTCCTCCCGCGACCAGGGTAGCGACCAATTTTTTAGTTTTTCCATAAACAAATAGTCGGTTAAATCAATTTGGACCGGCGTTATCGAGATAAAGCCGTCTTTAACCGCCCGCACGTCTGTATCCGGGTCGTTGCCGTTAAGGTCAAGCGGCTCCCCCGCCATCCAGAAATAGGCCCGCCCGCGCGGGTCAGTTCGCATATCGATCACGTTAACGTAGCGGATGTTGCCTAACTTAGTCACCTTCACCCCGCGCGGAACGCCTGGCGGCACGTTAATGTTGAGTAGCGTCCCGGTCGGCACCACCTGCCGGGTAAACTCAGGGAGAAAACTGACCACAAAACGCACCGCCCAGGAAAAATCAGGCTCCTGGTGCGTCGCCAAGGATACAGCCAGTGAGGGGATGCTGTTGATAATCCCTTCTACCGCCGCCGAAACGGTACCGGAGTACAGCACATCAGTCCCTACGTTGGGGCCCAGATTGATCCCTGCAATCAGGAGGTCAGGTTTCTCCGGTAAGAGGGCCTCTAAGCCCAGCTTTACGCAATCGGCAGGCGTACCGTCAACCACCCAGCCCCGCACCCGCGGGCTCCGAAAACCGGCCTCCCGCACCCGAAGCGGCCGGTGAACAGTAATCGAATGCCCCGTGGCGCTCCGCTCCCTGTCCGGAGCGATAACGTATACTTCCGCCGTTTTCTCCAGGGCTTTCCGGAGAAGACTGATACCTTCGGCAAAAATGCCGTCGTCGTTAGTCAAAAGGATCCGCAAACTGGTTCCGCTCCCTCTCCTACAAATACTTTACGTTTCGTAAATCGAAATCGTCATTTCGCCTTTAGCGCTATCTTTCGTAAGGCCGAAAAGGACACGCCTTTCTTTCAGGGTTTTATTTAAAAAGTCGACCACCCGGTAGAGCTCCCCGCACTCTTTAAATGAACGGGTGGCAATAAGCGTAAGCTTCGGCATCTCTTCTTCTTTCATAACTTCTCACCTGCCATACGGTGTGCGGGCGTTATTTTAAACTTCCCTTAATCAGCGCGAAGGCCTCCGCCCGCGTCGCTGGGTTCTGCTGGAAAATGCCCCGCACTGCCGAAGTCACGGTTTTTGCTCCTGGCTTTTTGACCCCGCGCATCGTCATGCACATGTGCTCCGCCTCAATAACTACTAATACGCCGCGCGGGTGGAGCCTTTCCATTATAGCATCCGCCACCTGACCGGTCAATCGTTCTTGCAACTGGGGGCGACGCGCAAAACCCTCGACCACCCTAGCGAGCTTACTCAAGCCTGTAATGCTCCCCGTGCGCGGGATGTAAGCTACGTGGGCCACCCCGAAAAAAGGGAGCAAGTGGTGCTCGCAAACAGAATAGACCGGGATATCCCGCACCAGCACCATTTCTTCGTGCTCAACGTTAAAGTACTTTTCCAGGTGGTCGGCCGGATCTTCCCCGAGGCCCACAAATATCTCTTCGTACATCCGCGCCACCCGGGCTGGCGTTTCTTTCAACCCCTCCCGGTCTGGATCCTCGCCGATCGCCTCCAGGATCATGCGCACCGCCCGCTCTATCTTTTCCCGGTCAAACACCTCTCCCTCTCCCTCCGCCGCACACTACCACATACCGCAAAACCGGTGTACCTGCGGGATAACCCGCACGTCCCGGGCTATACCTAACGCCTCCGTCTGAAGCCGGAGCAGTTCCGCCGGCGACGGTCGCAGCGCGCAGTCGCTCGCGGTCACCGGCTGCAACACCAGCGTCGCCCCGACGGCTCCGGCCAGTTCGGCAGCCGTAATCACTTCCGCCAGCGGCGTCCCCCTAATGACGACTGCTTTAACGATAACCTCCCGGCCGTGGGCAACCCGTAAGAATTCCCGGTGCTTTTCCCAGAGTGGCGCCATTCCCGTCGCGCTCGGGAGTTTGACATCCATCGCCACCAAGTCAACCAGATCCACAACCGCCGCCAGCGCCGCCGGTAACGTCCCGTTGGTTTCCAGATAGATACCCCGGCGTGCGCCGCGCAGCAGGGGAATAAGTTCCCGTAAAAATTCGGGATAAAGAAGCGGCTCGCCCCCCGTCAGACTCACCGCGTGGTGCCGGCTTAAATCAAGGCCGGCAGCCAAAACCGCCACCTCTTCCGGGGTCAGCGGATTAGGTATTTTCACGACCTCGTGTCTCCCGGGCCGCACCTGAACCCTGCAGCTTACGGGAATATCCCGGGGAGTGTCGCAGTAACGGCAGGAAAGGTTACAGCCCGCGAACCGCACAAAGAGGTGGCGACAGCCAACGTACGGCCCCTCGCCCTGAACGGACGAGAAGATCTCTCTCAGAGATACCCCCGCTACGGCACCCCGCGGACCTTGCACCGGGCGAGCCAGACCTCCTTCATCTCCGCAGCGTAAGCAGCAAGCAGCCGCGCCGCAAAGTCGCGCACGGCACCCTCGGGCAACCCCAGCTCAGCGAGACCAACCGCCGGTACAGGAACGCCTTCGGTTTTTACGTTCAGGCCAAGGTGGATCATCACCGATACCGGCGTGACGGTGGCGATGGAAACGGACAACTTCTTCTGCGCCACAAAAAGGTCGTCGCCCCGCCTCTTGACCGCAATCCCCAGTATCTCCTCCAGGATTTCCTTCGCCAGGGTAACCAGGAGCCGCTGCCGCAGGACCCCTTTCTCCAGGTCGCTTTCAAAGTGCTCGGCGAGGAAATGAAGCATATCAGGGCTATAGATGAACGCACCGTCAAGATGGTCGGCCAGGTCGACTAGGGCCTCCTGCCGCACGTGGCACGCGCCCCGGAAAGCCACGATGCTGTCCCCCTGCAGGCGCAGGTGCCGGAAAGCCCACAGGGAGGTCAGCTGCTGACCGTCGTAGGTAAGGGGCTCCTCAATAAAGAAGGTCTGTACCATAAGCTAAACCTTCGCGGCCGCGACGGCCCGCAAAAAGCGCTGGCAACTCTCGCAGCGGCCGCACATCGTCTCCCCGCCACGGTAGCAACTCCAGATAAGCTTCAGAGGTACGCCGAGGCGTCTGCCAAGTTCCACAATTTCTACCTTCGTAAGCTGCTGGGTATAACTCACCACGCGGACGCGGCCGCGCGTCGAGTAACGCAGTGCCTTCGTCGCCGTCGCCACAAAGGTGGCGCTGTTGTCGGGAAAGGCTGCCGCTTCCTCGCGGTTAAAGCCCGCCACCACCGCCGCTGCACCTAAATGCTCCGCAAAGGCCGCCGCAATATTGAGAAAAATCCCGTTGCGGTTGGGCACCCAAACACGGGCCGCCCGCGCCGTAGCCTCCTCCTGGTCATCAAGTCGGGCGACCTCCGGTTCAGGGATACCCTCCCCGGTAACCAGGCTGGTAGTCGTAATCGCCGCCAAGAAAGGAAGCGCGACCACCTGGTGCGCTACCCCGTAATGAGCCGCCAGCGCTGCCGCCGCTTCAATTTCGCGCCGGGCCGCTAACTGGCCGTAATCAAAGGTAAGGGCCAGAACCACCTGGCCATCGCGGACAGCGTAGCCGAGGCAGACCGCGGAGTCAAGCCCGCCAGAAAGCAGGATTACACTTTTCATGGCCGGTAAACCACCCATGCCGAAGGGGATTCGGCCACCCGGACCTGCCGGATACAGATGCCGGGTTGGCCGTGGAGTTTCGCCGCCGCCCGCAGAAAGATATAGCGGGCGATGTTTTCCGCCGTAGGTGGCGCTCCGTTGCGGAAGAAGGGTAGCTCGTTGAGGTAACGGTGGTCAAGCTCTGCGACCACCTCCTGGAGCACCCCTTTGAGCACCTTAAAATCGACCACCATTCCCGAGGGAGCCAGTTCCTCACCCGCCACCGTGAGGGCAACCACCCAGTTGTGCCCGTGCAGCTGCCCGCAGGGTGAGGGATGCCCCTCAAGTTGGTGGGCCGCAGCGAAGGAGGTTTCAACTGTTAGTTCAAACACTGGTTATTCCCTGCTCCCCTTGCGCAAGAAACGTTGGACCGCCGCTACAATTTCAGTTTCGGCTACTAATAAGGTTTCCCCCGTCCGCCTGCTCCGAACCTCCACCTTTCCCTCGGCCACGTGACGCCCGGCAGTAACCCTGACCGGATAGCCAATGAGATCAGCATCCTTAAACTTTACCCCGGGCCGCTCGTCCCGGTCATCAAGAACAACCTCCAGCCCCGCACCGCTCAGGGTCCGGTAAACCCCTTCCGCAGCGGTCACCTGCCTGGCGTCCTGGGAGTTGACGGGCAACACAACGACGTGAAAAGGCGCTATCGACGCCGGCCAAACGATCCCGTCCGCATCGTGATTCTGTTCAACCACCGCCGCCATGGTCCGCGAGACGCCGATGCCGTAACAGCCCATCACCATGGGGCGTTTTACCCCCTGCTCGTCCAGGTAGTAAGCACCCATCAGGCGGCTGTACTTTTCCCCTAATTTGAATACCTGGCCCACCTCGATACCTCTGACGCTTTGCATGGCCGCGCCGCACCGTGGGCACGGGTCACCCGAAGAAACCAGCCTGATGTCCGCTACATCGGCCACCGGAAAATCGCGCCCGGGGCAGACGTTCACGTAGTGCGCGCCAGCCTTATTAGCCCCGGCCACCGCCGCCTTAAGATTGGCCACCTCCCGGTCAACTACCAGCGGCAGGGCGAGATTGACCGGCCCGGCAAAGCCGACCGGTGCCCCGGTGGCAGCCTCAATCGCCGCCTCGTCCGCGAGCTCCAGCGACAGCACCCCTAAATGGTTCTGTAATTTAATTTCATTTACCTCTCTGTCCCCGCGGACGAGCGCTGCCACCAGCCCCCGCTCCGTCCTGTAGATCAGGGTCTTGATGAGGCGCTGCGCGGGAAGGCCCAAAAAGGCCGTCACCTCTTCGACCGTGCGCCTGCCCGGGGTCGCCACCAACTCGAGGGGCCCCTCATCCCCTCCCTCATAAGGCACAAGAAGGCTCTCGGCCTTCTCCGCGTTCGCGGCGTAGCCGCAAGCCTCATCCGGGCAGTAAACCACGACCGCCTCCCCGGAATCAGCCAGGACCATGAACTCATGGCTTGCGTTCCCGCCGATGGCGCCCGTGTCGGCTTCTACCGCCCGGAAGCGGAGCCCCATGCGGGTAAAAATCCGGGTGTAGGCCTCGAACATCTTCCAGTAACTTAGGTCGAGGCCAGCCTCGTCCCGGTCGAAGGAGTAAAGGTCTTTCATGATAAACTCCCGGCCCCGCAGGAGCCCGAAGCGGGGGCGGCGTTCGTCACGGTATTTATTCTGAATCTGGTAAAGGAGAAGCGGCAACTGCCGGTAAGAGCGCACCTCGCTCGCCACGAGAGCGGTTACCATCTCTTCGTGGGTGGGCCCAAGACAGAAGTCACGTTCGTGCCGGTCGCGGAGCCGGAAAAGCTCTGGACCATAAACATTCCAACGGTTGGACTGGTGCCACAGCTCCGCCGGCTGGATGATAGGCATCAGAATCTCCTGGCCCCCGGCCCGGTCCACCTCTTCCCTGATAATCGCCGTGATCTTGTGCAAAACCCGCTGTGCCAGCGGTAAAAAATGATAAATACCCGCCGCCACCTTCCGGATAAAGCCGGCCCGCAGGAGCAACTGGTGGCTTACCACCTCCGCCTCAGCCGGAACTTCCCGCATCGTCGGGATGAAAAGCTGTGAAGCCCGCAACTTTTTACCTCCCACAGATATAATCAAGATCAGATATCTTCTATCCCCATATTTCGAATTTCCCGCAGCAGCTCCGCCACAAGCTGGGCCTCCGGGACCGTCCGTAACGGCTCACCCTTGCGGAAGAGGAGCCCTACGCCTTTCCCCCCCGCGATGCCCACATCCGCCTCCCGGGCCTCTCCCGGACCGTTTACTACGCACCCCATCACGGCCACTTTGAGCGGCACGCTAACCTTCTGGAGGCGCTCCTCCACTTCCGTAGCGATAGTGACCAGATCGATTTCGCACCGCCCGCAGGTTGGGCACGAGATAAGTTCCACCCCCCGCCGCCGCAGGCCAAGCGCCTTCAATATCTCCCAGGCAGCCCATACTTCGTACCGCGGCGGTGCCGTAAGGGAAACCCTGATTGTGTCCCCGATCCCATCGGATAACAAGATGCCGATACCTACCGCCGAGCGAACCAGCCCGGCCCGCAGCGTCCCCGCCGCCGTCACCCCAACGTGGAGCGGGTAATCAACCGCCCCCGCCAGCCGCCGGTAAGCTTCAACCATCAATGGCACGTCGGCTGCTTTCACCGAAACCTTAATTGCCGTAAAGTCCATCTCTTCTAACAGCCGGACGTGGTCCAGCGCGCTTTCTACCAGGGCCGCGGCCGTAACGCCACCATGCTTCTCTATCAGCCGCCGCTCCAGCGAACCCGCGTTAACGCCGACCCTGATGGGCACCCCACGTCCTTTCGCCTCGTTGACGATAAGACGCACTTTTTCCCGGTTACCGATATTCCCGGGGTTAATACGCAGGCCGTCAACCCCAGCCTCAAGCGCCGCAAGCGCCAGACGGTAGTCGAAGTGAATATCGGCGATAACGGGGATAGGGGACGCGGCCCTGATACGCCGGAGGGCCGTGGCCGCCGTCGCATCCGGCACCGCCACCCGGATAAGCTCGCAGCCCCAAGAGGCAAGCTCCTCAATCTGCGCCACCGTCCGCGCCACGTCACGGGTGTCGGTCTTCGTCATCGACTGGACTACGACCGGCGCCCCGCCGCCGACCTGGACGCCACCGACCCAAACCGGGCGGGAAACGCGCCTCATTACCTTCCCCCTTCTAATCGAGCCCGCTGGAGAGCTGGATGAAGTCCCGGTAAGTAACCAAAACCATCAGCAGAATAAGAAAGACAAAACCAACCAAGTGCACGATGCTCTCCTTTTCCGGGTCCACCGGCCGGCGGGTCACCCCTTCCCAGAGAAGAAAGGCCACGCGAGCCCCATCCAGCGCCGGGACCGGCAGCAGATTGAAAAAGCCAAGGTTGATGCTAAGGAAAGCCACAAGCTGAATGAGCGGAAAAACCCCGAAGTGCGCCACTTTCCCGATTTCCACCATTACCCGGACCGGGCCGCCGACATCCGCCGGGGCCTGGCCGATGACCATTTTTCCAAGAAAGTCAGCAATTAACACGGTGATGCGCCAGGTGTACGCCGCGCCTACCCGGAAAGCGCTTAAAAGCGAAAGGCGCTGCTGGACTACCACCGGCGCCAGGCCGATTTTGCCCCTACCACTTTTATCTACGCGTGGGGTCACCCGCACGGTGATCGTCTCGCCGCCGCGTTCCACGGTTAGAACCTTTGTGCGGTGCGGCGCAGTACCGATGGCGCGCAGCACCTCTTCCCACCGGTGCACGGCCCGCCCGTCAATCGCTACTATTCGGTCGCCGCGCTCGATACCGGCTACTGCCGCCGGATAGCCCGGTAAAACCTCGCCAACCCGGGTGGTCGCAACTGGCACCCCCTGCATAAAAAAGACGAGGGCAAGCGCCACCACCGCGAGGACGAAGTTCATCCCCGGTCCCGCCACCATCACTAGCAGGCGGTACAAAACCGGTTTGCGAGCAAAACTGTAGGACTGGTCGCGCTCCTCATCCCGCGGGTCGAGACCCACCAACCGGACGTAGCCCCCGTACGGGATCGCGCGCAGGTTGTAAGCCGTGCGGCCCCTCTTAAACCCCCAGACACGCGGCCCAAAGCCGAGGCTGAACTCGTGTACCCCGATACCGACGAGGCGCGCAGCCAAGTAGTGACCCGCCTCGTGAAAAAAAATAAGGATGCCGAAGACAACAATCCCGGCAACAACGGTTAACATTTAAGCCACTCCTTAATACAGCCTGAGCTGTTACACTAACGATACCCCGCCCGCAACACTTCAACCGCCGCCGCCCTCGCCCACCGGTCGGCAGAGAGAACCGTCGCTAGATCCGGCTTCGCCTCCACCTTGTGCCGGGCCATTACCCTTTCGACCACCGCCGCAATTCCGGTGAAGGAAAGCTCCCCCGCCAAGAAGGCCGCCACCGCAACCTCGTTCGCCGCGTTGAGGACTGCCGGCATCGTCCCACCGGTTTTCCCCGCAGCATAGGCAAGTCGCAGGGCTGGAAAACGCTCCGTATCCGGCTCTTCAAAGGTAAGCCTACCGACAGCCGCTAAGTCGAGCCGCGGCAGGGAATTCGGTAACCGTTCCGGATAGCTGAGCGCGTAAAGAATCGGCAACCGCATGTCGGTGATGCTCAGGCACGCTACTAAATTCCCGTCCGCAAACTCGACCATCCCGTGCACAATGCTCTGCGGGTGCACCAGCACTCTAATATTATCATAAGGAACGCCAAAAAGCCAATGCGCCTCAATCACCTCGAGCCCTTTGTTCATCAGGGTCGCTGAATCGACCGTGATCTTGGGCCCCATCTGCCACGTCGGGTGCTTTAAGGCCTGGTCAGGCGTCACCCGCGCTAGAGCCTCATGATCTAACTCCCGGAAGGGGCCGCCGGAAGCGGTAAGGATGATCCCGGCCACGCCCCCGCGCCCGTCGAGGCACTGCCAGACCGCCGAATGTTCGCTGTCTACCGGCAGGAGCCGCACGCCCTTTTCCCGCACGCGGCGCACCACTATTTCTCCCGCCGCCACCAGCGTCTCCTTGTTGGCCAGAGCAATGTCCTTCCCTGCTTCGATAGCGGCCAGGGTCGGCTCAAGCCCCGCGGCGCCCGTTACCGCCGTTAGGACGATGGCGGCATCTGGCAGCGTGGCCAGCTGACGCAAACCCTCGCGCCCCCAGTAAACCGCCGTCTTCACGTCCGGCGGCAGGGCTGCCTTGAGGCGCAGCGCGTCTTCTTTCTCTAAAAGAGCCACTGCCTGGGGCTGAAAGCGGCACGTCTGTTCCAAGAGCAGTTCCCAGTTCCGCCCCGCAGCAAGGCCTCGTACCACAAACCTTTCGGGAAATTCCTGCATGATGGCGAGCGCCTGCCGCCCGATCGACCCTGTACTTCCTAGAATAACGATCCCGCGCGCCAAAATATCCCCCCGGCTTAGCGGCACCGCATAATTTCCTTCTCGCCGCGCGAGGTACTTGCCCTATAGGCAGCCTGAAGCAGCACTACCACGATGGGTCCCAGAACAAGTCCGCCAACGCCAAGCAGCTTCAGCCCTGCGTACATCCCCACCATAATCGCGAGCGGGTGGGCCCCCACGCTTACGGCGACGATCCTGGCTTCGAAGAGCTGCCGCACCGCAAAAACGATAACGTAGAGAACGAGCAGTTTTAGGCTAAAAGCCTTAGCCCCGGCAAAAAAGGTGGCTATAATCCACGGGATAAAAATGGTACTCGGTCCTAGGACCGGAACCAAATCAAAAAAGCCGATCACCAGCCCGAGGCTAAGCGCGTATTTTACCTTTAAAATATAAAGCCCGGCCGTAGAAAGGATAACCGTCAAGGCTACCAGGACTATCTGCGCCCGGCAGTAACCGAAAAAGACCCCTACAGCTTCGTGGCCCATAAAAGCCATCCGCGTGCCGAGCGGTGCTGGAACCGCCCGTGCCCACAGCTTACCGATCTTCTCCCGGTCCCGGCTAATAAAATAGGTTGCCAAGAAGCTCACCACTAAAACCAGCGCCGCGCTGGGCAGGGAGCCTAAGAAGCTTAGAAGCGAGCCGATCAGCGCCGCGAGCGAATGCCGCGCGCTCGCGGTAAGGGCTTCAATCCCGCTCTCGAGGTAGCGCACCGCCTCTGGCGGTAAAGCGCCGTAACCTGCCCTGGCCTTCACGATCAGGTCGGTAAGGATACGCCGGGCCTCGCCGACGTAACCGGGCAGGTGTACCGAAATATCGGCAAGCTCAGTGACTAAGTGCGCCACTAAAAGGGTCACCAGCGCGCCGGCCACCCCAAAAAAGACGATCATGGCGCAGAAGACGGCAAGCCCCCGCGGGAGGCGCCGGCCGAAAAACCGCACCAGCGGCTCGATCAAGGCCGCAAAGATAACGGCAATGATAAAAGGCAGTAGCGCCACTACCGCATAGCGAAGAACGACCAGCCCGAGAGCCGCCAGGAAGGTAAAAGCTAACACTCCGGCTGTTATGAAGAGAAGCCGCCGCAGCCACTCCGGCATCTTACTCCTCCGTTACGTTAAAAGGCGCGCCGCTACGTAAATGAGCGGTGCCGTAAGGAGCATACTGTCAAACCGGTCGAGTACCCCCCCGTGACCGGGGATGATCCTCCCGGCATCCTTGTGGCCAGCCGCTCGTTTCACCGCCGAGAAGACCAGATCTCCCACCTGCGCGGCAACACCCGCGGCGGCTCCGAGAAGAAAGAGCGAAAACGCGCCGACAGGCAACCACCGGGCAAAAAGACTAGCGACCAACGCGCTGGCGAAAAGGCCGGCCGCAAATCCCTCTACCGTTTTACCCGGGCTCAAACGCGGCGTTAGGTGTCGCTTCCCGAGATAACGCCCCGCAAAGTAAGCCACCGTATCGAAGACCCAGGTAACCACTAAGGCTAACAGGAGCCAGTGCCGCCCTTGGGGAAGATACCGCAGTAAGTAGAGATAGAGAAAAAGAGAAAGGTAGCTGGTGCTCAGAAAGGTTACCCCCGCTTCGGGCGGTGAATAACGCGGGAAGAAAACGACCAGCGGGAGAACGGACAGTAAAAGGGCGTAAACTAGAGCACCAGGAAATTGCTCAGGATAAAAATAGGTGACCAAAAGCAGCGTCAGAGCAATCAGGTAAGCAACCAACGGACTGGGAGCGAGCCCTACCCCACTCAGGAGGCGCAGGTTCTCCCGGAGGCCGGCCAGGTAGAGAGCGCCAACCGCCAGCAGAAGCACTCCTCCCCCCTTCCAGGCCACAAGGAGAAGCACCGGTACGCCGACTAAAGCGGTTATTATCCGCAGCAAAAGGGTATCATTTTGCCTGGCAACCATTAGTTCTTAAAACCTATCTATCTTGCTGGGTTACGGTTAAGCCCGCCAAAGCGGCGCTCTCGCTGTTGGAAGCTTACCAGCGCCTGCAAGAATTCCACCCGCCCAAAATCGGGCCATAAGACCGGTGTTACGTAAAACTCCGTGTAAGCAAGCTGCCAAAGCAGAAAGTTGCTCACCCGCATTTCGCCTGCCGGCCGGATTAAAAGGTCCGGATCGGGAAGTCCGGCCGTATAAAGGTGGCTGCTGAAAACCTTCTCATCGATCTCCTCCGGTTGCAGTTCTCCTTCTTTCACTTTGCGGGCGATCGCCCTGACAGCGTCAACAATTTCCCACCGGGCCCCGTAGTTCACGGCTAAATTGAGAAGCAAACGCTCCCCTTTCAGTGTCTCCCGCTCTAACAGCGCGATCGCTTCCCGCACGCGTTCCGGTAGCCCCTCAACCCGGCCAATAACCTTAACCCGGACCTTATTCCGCTGCAATTCCGTCAGCTCCCGTTCGGCGTACTCGACGAAAAGCTCCATTAGAAACGAAACTTCCTCAGACGGCCGGCGCCAATTCTCCGTTGAAAAAGCGTAGGCCGACAATATACCGATCCCGAGCTCACCCGTCAGGCGAACCACTTCGCGCAGCGACTTTACCCCTGCCCGGTGGCCGACGCTACGCGGCAGGCCCCGTTTTACCGCCCAGCGCCCGTTTCCGTCCATAATAACGGCAACGTGCCTAGGCAAACGCGCAGGGTTAAGCATTGCTCTAAGGGCGGTCTCATCACATGGTAAGTCTTGTTCCGGCGTCTTTCGCCGGTTGGCGATCCGGCTCAGCATCAGACTGCCCCCCCCAACAATCTACGTTCCCTGGGAAGGAAATAGCGTCATAAACAACAAGCAGCTCTACCTTCTCCTCCGGAAGCAGCCGTAGCCGAACCACGCGCTGCCTTCCCGCAGCCTGGCCCTTCGGCGCTACCGTGACCTTCACCTCCGGGCAAAAACCGGCCTCCTTGAGATGTACCAGCGCCTCGTCCAATTCACGACCTAGCAATTCTTCAAACACCAAGCTACACTTCCATGATCTCCTTTTCTTTAGCGGCAAGGAGATCGTCTATTTTCTTTATATATTTATCCGTCAATTTTTGAACCTCGCCCTGGAGTCTTTTCAGCTCGTCCTCCGAAAAACCTCCCTCTTTCTGCCGGGCCTTGAGGTCATCGTTAATCTCGCGGCGAATATTCCGGACCGCAACCCGGCCTTCTTCAGCCTTTTTGCGGACCACCTTTACTAATTCCTGGCGCCGCTCCTGGGTAAGTTGTGGCAAGACAAGGCGGATAACTGTCCCGTCGTTCATCGGGGTGAGGCCAAGGTCGGACTTCATGATTGCCCGCTCGATCTCACCAAGGACCGATTTGTCCCAAGGTTGGACAAGTAGTAGCCGTGGTTCGGGAACGCTGATAGTGGCCAGCTGGTTCACCGGAGTCGGGGTTCCGTAATAGTTAACCATCACCTTGTCGAGGAGCGCAGGCGTTGCCCGACTCGTCCGCACGGCGAGCAACTCTTTCCGTAAATGCTCCACCGCTTTTTTCATCAGGTCTTCAGCCTGGGTTACGAGTTCACGCACGCTGCATCACTCCCTATATAAGTTCCTATCTTCTCACCGAGGATCGCGCGCCGGATATTTCCTTTCTCCCGAACGTTGAAAACAATAACTGGAATGTTGTTATCCATGCAGAGTGAGGCGGCAGTAGCGTCCATCACGCCGAGGCCCCGGTTAAGCATTTCGATATAGGTCAAGGATTCAAACTTCTGCGCCTGGGGGTTCCTCCTTGGATTATCATCGTAGACCCCATCTACACCCCGTTTCGCCATCAGGATAGCATCGGCCTCAACCTCGGCCGCCCGTAGCGCCGCCGTCGTATCCGTAGAAAAATAGGGGCTACCCGTTCCCGCAGCAAAAATTACCACGCGTCCTTTCTGGAGGTGGCGGATCGCCCGCCGTCGGATATAGGGCTCAGCGATCGCCCGCATCTCGATCGCCGTCTGGACCCGGGTATCAACCCCGGCCTTCTCAAGCGCGTCCTGTAAGGCTAGGGCGTTGATGGTGGTGGCCAACATCCCCATGTAATCAGCCGTTGCCCGGTCCATCCCCTTTGCGCTTCCGGCGATGCCGCGCCAGATATTTCCACCACCAACCACCACCGCTACCTCAACCCTGAACTGCTGGATCACATCCTTAATCTCCCGGGCCACAAAGGCAGCCATTTCCGGGTCAATTCCGTATCCCTGGTCACCCGCGAGTGCTTCACCACTGATCTTAACTACTACCCGCCTGTACTTTGGGGTAAGCACTGCCATCCCCCATTTCCGTTGTTCATAAGTTCTTACTTACGAGGTCTAATCGGCCTCCGGTATTTTCCGAGAGTCGCACGCCGCAACGGGAGGCAGTCTTGCGCCTTACTTTACGCTTTCCCCTAACTCGTACCGGGTGAAGCGCCTGATTACCACATTCTCCCCCGTGCGGACGATGACCTCGTTAAGCAGGTCTTTTACGGTGATGTCCGGATTCTTAACAAAGGGCTGCTCAAGAAGGCAGGCCTCCTTGAAAAACTTCTCCAGGCGGCCTTCCACTATTTTTTCTACCACCCTTTCGGGTTTACCTTCACCCCGCGCCTGGGCGCGGAGGATTTCCCTTTCCCGGTCGATCACTTCCGGCGGGACATCCTCACGGGAGACGTACTCCGGACGGCTCGCCGCAATCTGAAGCGTCACGTCGTGGACGAAGTTTTTAAAGTCGTCTGTCTTCGCCACAAAATCGGTCTCGCAGTTAACCTCAACAAGCACGCCCACGCGGCTCCCCGGGTGAATGTACGCAGCGATCATTCCTTCCGCCGCTACCCGTCCGGCGCGTTTGGCCGCCGCAGCCAGACCTCTCTCGCGTAGCAACACAATCGCCTTCTCAATATCACACCCGGTTTCGGCCAGCGCCTTCTTACACTCCATCATACCGACCCCGGTCCGCTCACGGAGCTCTTTTACTAATTTCGCCGGAACTTCCACTTACTAGTTAACCTCCCCTTGCCAGTCTCGAATTTGCCCAACGTCTCTCCCAAGGCGATTATAACCAAAAAGTGCTTACCTTAAAAATACGCCCTTACGGCCCCGGCCTTTATAAAAAAGGGGGCTCTCAGGCCCCCTCGGCCACTCCGCTTTCTGCCGCCGGCTCCTCCACCGGCGGAACAACAACCCCTTCGCGGCCTTCGATCACCGCGTCGGCTATTTTACTCGTAATGAGGCGAACCGCCCGGATCGCGTCGTCGTTGCCCGGTATCACGTAATCGATCAGGTCCGGATCGCAGTTCGTATCGACAATTGCCACGACCGGGATGCGCAACTTGCGGGCCTCGGCCACGGCAATCCGCTCTTTCCGCGGGTCCACCACGAAAAGCGCATCGGGCAGCCGCCGCATGTTCTTGATCCCGCCCAAGTACTTCTGCAGCTTTTCTTTCTCGCGCAGAAGCTCGGCCGCCTCTTTCTTGGTCCGCAGCTCGAGCTGACCGCTCTCGATGAGTCGCTCGAGTTCGTGCAGCCGCTCAACACGCCGCCTGATCGTCTGGAAGTTCGTGAGCATCCCACCCAGCCACCGCTGGTTGACGTAAAACATACCGCAACGCTCAGCCTCTTCCTGAATCGATTGCTGGGCCTGTTTTTTCGTGCCTACAAAGAGAACTATCCCCCCGTTGGCCGCAAGCTCCTTAACAAAATTATAGGCTTCCTCGATCTTTTTGACCGTTTTCTGCAGGTCGATAATATAAATGCCGTTGCGGTCCATAAAAATATAAGGTGCCATCTTGGGGTTCCAGCGCCGTGTCTGGTGCCCAAAATGCACCCCCGCCTCGAGCAACTGCTTCATAGAAACAACCGCCACATTTCCACCTCCTTCCGCCAGGGTTTTTTACCGCCGCTCCCGTCATTATTCTGGGGGACCCGCAGGCACCCGCCCCAGAAATCGGGTAGCGTGTGTATTGAATCAACAGGATTTATTTTACCACGCCCTTCCGGAACCCGCAACAGCTCAAACGTGTT
>NZ_JBRAIN010000040.1:0-15136 GCF_052743955.1 Thermodesulfitimonas sp. | reverse complement strand
CCCAATCTTTTATGCACCTAGCAAGAAGATGATGCCTTCGACCGCTTTTACTTGACAGGGGATTAGGTGGCCGGTATAATCAGGATTTGATTGGGGTGGGCAGTTGTTTACAGTTAGCGTAGCCAAGCTCAAGCAGGCGCCGGCAGAAGAGCGCCGTTACGGGCTCACAGGCGCGGTCCGGTCACTCCCGGGTGGTGCGGCGGCGCCGATACGGGTCGTTTCTCCGGTTGTGCTGGTGCTCACAATCACCAACGCTGGCGACTTTTTGTGGGCGGTAGGGGAGACGAAGGCTACAGTGCGCCTAACATGCAGCCGGTGCCTTAAGGAATTTACGGTGGAGCTCGCGGGACGGATCGAGGAAAAGTACCGTTTGCACGGTGCAGCGAGTCCCGAAGAAGAGATTCCGCTAGCTACGGACGAGCTTGATTTTACTGACCAGGTGATCGAAAGCCTCCTCCTGGCTTTACCGATGAAGCCGCTCTGCCGGGAGGATTGTCGGGGACTTTGCCCTCGTTGCGGGAAGGACCTTAACGAGGGCCCGTGCGGGTGTCCGGCGGATGAGGGAGACCCGCGCCTGGTGGTGCTGAAGAAGTTGTTATAGAATCATAGGAGGTAGCGGTAATGGGAGTACCGAAAAGAAGAGTCTCCAAACAGCGCAGGCGTTTGCGCCGGGCGCAGTTGAAGATTGCAGCGCCGGGGCTGGTTGCCTGCCCGCACTGCAGGGCACTGAAACGGCCCCACGCTGTCTGTCCGACCTGCGGCCAGTACAAAGGGCGGAAGGTTTTGGCTCAAGAAGAGGCAAAGTAACGGCCTGATTGGTGGGGTTTTGGCTTTTAAGGCGCCAGGACCTTATTTTTTTAGCTCTTAGCTACGGATTTTTGAGCGCCGCTCCGGCAAGGAGGGTCTTTGGTTGCGGGTAGCGGTTGACGCGATGGGGGGCGATTACGCCCCGGCCGAAGTGGTGGCGGGGGCAGTGGAGGCGGCTGCCGCTTACGGGATCGAAGTGCTGCTCGTTGGCGATAAGCTTCGTCTTGAACCTTTATTGGGGCCAAAAGGAGTTAACCGGGTGCAGCTCGTACCTGCCACCGACGTCATTGCGATGGACGAACACCCCGTCCAGGCTGTCCGGCGCAAGAAGGATTCTTCCATTGTCCGGGCGGTGCAACTGGTCAAAGAGGGACAGGCCGACGCGATGGTTTCTGCCGGCAACACCGGCGCGGTGATGGCGGCCGCGCTTTTCGGGCTGGGGCGGATTGAAGGTGTGGACCGGCCGGCCTTAATGACCTTGATGCCTAACCCGCAGGGGTACACGGTGCTGCTTGACGTGGGGGCGAATGTTGACGTGAAAGCCCAGCACCTTGTTCAGTTCGCCATTATGGGTACGGCCTACGCGACGACCGTCCTGAAAATTAAGACCCCACGGGTGGGGATTCTGAGTATCGGTGAGGAGGAAACCAAAGGGAACGAGCTCACGCTGAGCGCCCTGCCTCTTCTCAAGCAGGAGCGTTTAAACTTTATCGGTAACGTTGAGGGGCGAGATGTCTTCAACGGCAGGGCGGATGTGGTGGTGTGCGACGGTTTTGTGGGGAACGTTCTCTTGAAAGCTGGTGAGGGGCTGGCCCAGGCGCTGGAAGTGATGGTCCGGCGCGAGGTGGCCCACAACTTGCCGGCGAAGGTGGCTCTCGGAATGGTTCTTTTTTTGTTGCGGGGGCTGCGGCGTCGCCTGGATTATGCAGAGTACGGCGGTGCTCCCCTCCTCGGGGTAAACGGCGTCGTGGTGGTAGCGCACGGGAGCTCGCAGGCCAGAGCGATCAAAAACGCTATCCGGGTGGCGGTTGAAGCGGTACGTAGTGGGCTCGTCCAAACGATCGGCGCGGGTCTTGCGGGTCGAAGTGCGGGAGGAGTTAAAATGGTTAATGGGTAAAAATGGGCTAGTTGCCGGGATAACCGGTCTTGGCGTTTACGTCCCGGAGCGGGTGCTAACAAATTTTGACCTGGAACGGATGATCGAAACAAGTGACGCCTGGATCCACGAGCGAACGGGGATAAAGGAGCGGCGCATCGCTGCTCCCGATGAGGCTACGTCTGATCTAGGGGTGAAGGCTGCCTGCGAGGCGCTTGCAGCAGCGGGAGTTGCTCCGAAAGAGGTTGAACTCGTCATTGTGGCCACGGCTACACCCGATACCCTTTTTCCGGCTACGGCCTGTCTCGTTCAGGATCGTTTAGGGGCGAAGAAGGCGGCGGCTTTCGACTTAGAGGCGGGGTGCAGCGGCTTTGTTTACGGGCTGGCGGTAGCGGCGCAATTTATCAATGCGGGGTGTTACCGCAACGTACTGGTGATCGGCGCCGATACTCTGTCCAGAGTGACCAACTGGAAGGACCGGACTACCTGTGTCCTCTTCGGTGACGGGGCCGGGGCAGCGGTGGTGCAGCCGGTCGCACCGCCGCGCGGGATACTCTCACTTTACCTGCGGGCGGATGGTTCCGGGGGCGAGCTTCTTAAGTTACCGGCGGGCGGGGCGCGTCTGCCCGCCTCTCCGGAAACGGTACAGGCCGGCCTCCATTACCTGCACATGAACGGTCGGGAGGTTTTCAAGTTTGCCGTTCGCTCCATGGAAGAGGCGTCGCTCGAGGTGCTGCGGCGAGCGGGCCTTGAGCCGGAGGAACTTGGTTGCTTCATTCCGCACCAGGCGAACGTCCGGATTATCGACGCCGTTGCTAAACGGCTCAATCTCCCGCCCGAAAAGATTTTTATCAATGTGGATCGCTACGGTAACACATCGGCAGCTTCCATCCCTATTGCGCTTTACGAGGCGGTTAAGAGCGGCAAAGTGAAGCCTGGGACGGCCGTGCTTCTTGTTGCTTTCGGGGCGGGTTTGACCTGGGGTGGAGTGGTATTGCGCTACTGAGGGGGCCCGACTAATGAAGATAGCCTTCGTCTTCCCGGGACAGGGTTCGCAGTATGTGGGCATGGGCCGGGATTTTTACGGACGCTATGCCGAAGCGCAGGAGGTTTTTGCCCAGGCCGATGCGGTTCTTGGCTTCTCGTTAAGCACCCTCTGCTTTGAGGGGCCCAAGGAAGAGCTACAGAAAACGGTAAATACGCAGCCGGCGGTGCTGACGGTGAGCATTGCGGCGCTTGCGGTGTTGCGAGCGCATGGGGTAGGGAGCGACGTCGCTGCCGGTCACAGCTTGGGTGAATATGCTGCGCTGGTCGCCGCCGGGGCCCTCGATTTCGCCGCTGCGGTGCGTCTGACACGGCGGCGCGGGCAGTTGATGCAGGAAGCGGTGCCCCTCGGGAGTGGGGGTATGGTGGCGGTTTTGGGGCTCGACCGGGAGCGCATCGGGGAGGTGGTCCGCGCTGCGCGGGCCAAAGGGGTTATCGAGGCCGCAAACTACAACTGTCCCGGGCAGGTTGTGCTTGCCGGCGAGATGGCTGCGCTCGAGGAGGCGGTGCGGATCGCCAAAGAGTTGGGAGCGAAGAAAAGCGTTATTCTGCCGGTGAGTGGCCCCTTCCATTCGTCGCTCATGCGGCGGGCAAGTGAGCTCTTCGCCCTCGAGTTGGAAAAGGTGCCGGTGAAAAAATTGGCTTTTCCGGTAGTGGCCAACGTCAGCGGGGATTATATCAGTACCGCGGCGGAAGTAAGAAGCGCCCTGATCCGGCAGATTTACAGCCCCGTGCTCTGGGAGGAGAGCATCCAGCGGCTGGTAGCGGACGGGGTTGGGGTCTTCGTGGAGGTGGGTCCCGGGAAGGTGTTGTCCACGCTTATCAAGCGGATAGCGCCCGGGGTTAACTGCTGTAACGTCGAGGACCAGGCCTCGCTTGAGGCTACCCTTGCCTTTTTACGGAAGGCAGGTTTGCTTTAAGGAATAAGGTGTGAGCCGGTTGTTTTACGGAGAGGGGTTGGCTAAAATGTATCTTAATGGCAGGGTGGCAATAGTCACCGGCGGCTCCCGGGGCATTGGCAAGGCGACGGCCTTAGCGCTGGCCCGGGCCGGTGCGGACGTGGTGATCAACTACGTTTCCCGGGCTTCCGAAGCCGAGGCGGTGGTCGCGGAAGTCAAAGGGTTGGGTAGAGGGGCTGCCGCCTATCGCGCCGACGTTTCGCAGGCGGGTGAGGCTGCGGCGCTTATCGATTTCGCTCTGAGCACATTTGGGCGGTTAGACGTCCTGGTGAACAACGCCGGGATTACGCGCGACGGGTTGCTCCTCCGGATGAAGGATGAAGATTGGGACGCGGTGGTAGGCGTTAACCTGCGTGGTGCCTTCAACTGCACCCGCGCGGCGGCACGGGCAATGGTAAAAGCGCGCTGGGGCCGGATAATAAATATTAGTTCGGTGATCGGCCTTACAGGTAACGCGGGACAGGCGAATTATGCGGCAGCAAAGGCGGGGATCATCGGTTTTACAAAGGCGGTAGCCAGGGAGCTGGGCTCGCGGAATATAACGGTGAACGCGGTGGCGCCGGGTTACATCGTGACCGAGATGACGGCCGGGCTCCCTGAAGGGGTGAAGGAGCGGCTGCGCGAGCGAATTGCTCTTGGACGTTTCGGTGAACCTGAGGAGGTGGCCAACGTGGTGGTTTTTCTGGCCAGCGATCTGGCCAGATACATCACCGGTCAGGTAATAGTGGTTGATGGTGGCATGACTCTTTAATCTCATCACGATAGGGAGAGGTGAACCAGACCTTATGTCGTCGTCAATTTTCCAGAAAGTCAAGCAGATTATCATCCAGCAGCTTGGTGTCGAAGAAGACGAAGTGACCATGGATGCTTCCTTTGTGGACGACCTCGGGGCAGATTCGCTCGACCTTGTGGAGCTGGTCATGGCCTTTGAGGAGGAGTTTGAGATGGAGATTCCCGACGAGGATGCCGAGAAGATCCGGACGGTGGGTGACGCTGTTAACTATATCCAGGAGAAGCTCTGAGAGGAGTCAGAAGTCAACAGTCAGCAGGGTGAGAAAAGTGGTATTCCGGGGGGTGCGTTTTTGTCCCCGCGCGTCGTAGTAACCGGACTGGGGGTTATTTCCCCGGTGGGCACCGGTAAAGAGGCCTTTTGGGAGGCGCTTGTAAAAGGGCAGTCGGGCGTCAGGCGGATAACCCGTTTTGACGCTTCGGAATTCAAGACCCAGATCGCCGCCGAGGTCAGCGATTTTGATCCGGAGGCGTACATCGATAAAAAAGAGGCCCGGCGGATGGACCGCTTCACGCAATTTGCGGTTGCGGCCGCAAGCCTGGCGCTAGCGGATGCGGCGCTAGCTACGGAATCGCTCGACCGCGACCGGGTCGGGGTGGTTTTAGGCTGCGGCATCGGGGGAATCGGCACCTTTGAGGAACAGACGCGGGTGCTTGTTTCCCGCGGGCCGAACCGGGTAAGTCCTTTTTTCGTCCCGATGATGATTGCTAACATGGGCGCGGGCTACATCGCGATCTTCCACCGGTTTTACGGCCCCAACAGCACGGTGGTAACCGCTTGCGCCTCGTCCAACCACGCCATTGGCGAAGCCTTCCGGATCATCCAGCGGGGAGAAGCCGACGTGGTGCTGACGGGGGGCGCCGAAGCAGCCATCACCCCGGTAGCGGTGGCCGGTTTTTGCGCCATGAAGGCGATGTCTACCCGGAACGATGCGCCCGAGAAGGCCTGCCGGCCTTTTGACGCGGCGCGGGACGGGTTTGTGATCGGCGAGGGGGCAGCAGTACTGGTTCTGGAGCGGTTAGAACACGCCCTTGCCCGGGGTGCCCGGATTTACGCGGAAGTGGCGGGTTACGGGCAGAGCTGCGATGCTTACCATATCACGGCGCCCGATCCCGATGGTGCAGGGGCGGCCAAGGCGATGGCGCGCGCGTTAGCGGACGCCTGCTTGCGGCCGGAAGAGGTGAACTATATCAACGCCCATGGGACCTCCACCCCGCTCAACGATAAGGTCGAAACGATGGCGATTAAAAAGGTTTTTGGGGAATTTGCCTACCGGATCCCCGTGAGCTCTACCAAGTCGATGACGGGACACCTTTTAGGTGCCGCCGGGGGCATCGAGGCCGCGGCCTGTGTCCTGAGCATCACGCACGGCGTAATTCCGCCGACGATCAACTACGAAAACCCCGACCCCGAATGCGACCTCGATTACGTGCCCAACAAAGCGCGGCGGGCGCAGGTGGATGTGGCGCTCTCGAACGGACTGGGCTTTGGCGGGCATAACGCCACCCTGATTTTTAAACGTTTTTCGGCTTAAGAAAAGCAAGGTACTGTAGAGGGGCTGAAGCCTCAAGCCGAGCTTCCGGCCTCCAAAGTTTTTTAGGGGTGTTTGATGGGTGGACCGGGGCTACGAGGAACTCAAAGCCAGGCTGGGGATCATCTGGCACGATGAGGGGCTTCTGCGCCAGGCGCTCACGCACGGCTCCTACGCTTACGAGCACCCCGGGGTGACGAATAACCAGCGGTTAGAGTTTTTAGGCGACGCCGTCCTGGAGCTGGTGATCAGCGACTATCTCTACCGGACCTTTCCCGGAAAGAGCGAGGGTGAGCTTACCAGGCTGCGGGCGGCGGTGGTCTGTGAGTCTTCGCTGGCGCGGGTCGCGCGGGAGCTTGGGCTGGGGGAAGCCCTCTTTATGGGGCGGGGCGAGAGCCAATCGGGGGGGCGGGAGCGCCCGTCGATCTTGGCCGACGCCTTCGAAGCGTTGTTGGGGGCCGTCTTTTTGGATCAGGGGCTGGAGGTGGCGGCGGAGTTTGCGTTAAGGGAGCTCGAAGCCGTTATCGAAGACGTGCTCCACGGGCGGCAGGAGCGGGATTACAAGACTGAACTCCAGGAACTCCTACAGAAGAACTCGCCAGAAAATGTTTCTTACGTTATCCTCAAGGAGGAAGGGCCGGACCACGCGAAGGTTTTTACGGCCGGTGTCTTTTACCGGGGTGAGTGTCTGGGGCGCGGGGAAGGGCGTTCCAAGAAAGAGGCGGAACAGCGGGCAGCGCGGGAGGCGCTGGCAAGAATTTCGCGGGAGTCACGTTGAAGATTAAACTTTGGACGTTCAACGTGGCATCTTCTTCAGGAGGATCAGGCGTGGGGCTTTTCGGTAAGCTACGGGAGAAGTTGACGAAGGTCCGGGAAACCTTTGTCGAGAAGATTGAAAACGTCATCTCCCGGCGCCGCGAGATTGACGAGAGCCTTTACGAGGAACTCGAAGAGGCGCTCATCCAGGCGGATGTGGGTGTTGCCGCGGCGCTGGAGATCGTCGAATGCGTAAGGGCGCGGGTGAGGGAGCTCCGGATAAGCGAGCCGGAACAGCTGAAACCCCTTTTCCGGGAGGAGGTTTTGCGCCTTTTAGGTACGGAAACTGCGCCCCTGGTGCTTCCCGACGAGCCGCCGGCCGTGATCTTGATGGTAGGCGTTAACGGAACGGGGAAGACTACCACCACCGGGAAGTTAGCTTATTACTTCCGGGAGCAGGGACAGAAGGTGATTTTGGCGGCGGCGGACACTTTTCGCGCGGCCGCGATCGACCAGTTAGAAGTATGGGCCCGGCGGGCCGGCGTAGAGATTGTTAAGCAGCGGGAAGGTTCCGACCCGGTGGCGGTCGTTTACGACGCGCTTCAGGCGGCTAAAGCCCGGCGGGCAGACGTGGTCCTGGTTGATACCGCGGGGCGACTCCACACGAAGACCAACCTGATGGAAGAACTGAAAAAGCTGCGGCGGGTGGCAGCGCGGGAGGTGCCGGGTGCGCCGCACGAAGTCCTTCTGGTTGTCGACGCGACGACCGGCCAGAACGCGATCAGCCAGGCGAAGCTCTTCGGGGAGGCGACGGGGCTTACCGGCATTGTATTGACCAAGCTTGACGGCACGGCCAAGGGCGGCGTGGTTGTGGCGATAAAAAAGGAGCTTAATGTTCCCGTGAAGTTTGTCGGCACGGGGGAAAGGATCGAGGACCTGATGCCTTTCAATCCGGAGGAATTCGTGGCCGCAATTTTCGATTAAATCAGGTCGGGCAGAACGGGGTGAATTTATGGCGGCGATTGCCATCATCGGCGGTACCGGAGTTTACGACCCGGAGCTTTTAGAGCATCCTACTGAGGAAACGGTGCGTACGGCGTACGGGGACGTAAAAATAACCCGGGGCTTTTATAGGGGCCGGGAAGTGATTTTCCTGCCCCGCCACGGTGCGGCCCACACGGTACCGCCGCACCTGGTGAATTACCGGGCGAACATCATGGCGCTCAAGCAAGCAGGGGCGCGGTCGATCCTGGCGACGGCAGCGGTCGGCTCGCTCAATCCCAAGATGCGGCCGGGACAATTTGTTTTTGTCGACCAGTTCCTGGATTTTACGAAGGGGCGCAAGCAGACCTTTTTCGAGGGTGGCCCGGAAGGGGTGGTGCACATCGACGTTACGGAGCCTTACTGTCCCAAGCTTAGAAGGATCCTCGTTCAGGTGGCGCAGAGCTTAGGGCTGCCGGCCCATGACGGCGGCATTTACGTTTGCACTGAAGGGCCGCGCTTCGAAACCCCCGCGGAGATCAAAATGTTCCGCGAGCTCGGCGGGGACCTGGTGGGGATGACGGGTGTGCCGGAGGTGGTACTCGCCCGGGAAGCGGCGATCTGTTACGCGGCGGTGGCGATGGTGACCAATTTTGCCGCCGGTATTGCCGCTTACCGGCTCAGCCACCAGGAGGTGGTAGAGATGATGAAGGTTCAGGGCGGAAACATCCGGCGGCTTTTGCTAGGGGCGGTTACCCTGTTTGATCCAGAGGCGGACTGCGCCTGCCGGCACGCGGTTTCCGGTCCGGTGGAGGCGAAGTGATGGAGACGCTGCGCTGGGAGAACGGTACGCTCTACCTTCTCGATCAGACACTCCTGCCGCACGAAACGCGTTACCTATCGCTCACCGATTACCGCGCGGTGATCGAGGCGATCAAGCGGCTGGCGGTACGCGGTGCGCCGGCCATCGGGGTGGCGGGGGCTTACGCGGTGGTGCTGGCGGCAGTGGCGGCTGTCCAGGCGGGAGACGAAGGCTTCGTGCGGCGGGTGCGGGCCGCTGCGGAAGAAATCGCGCAGGCGCGGCCGACGGCGGTTAACCTCCGGTGGGCGGTGGAGCGGCAGCTTCGGGTATTAGACAGCGCGGCGGGTGAGGAGCCGGAAAAAGTGGTCGCGCGATTGGTCGCCGAAGCGGCGCGGATCTGCACGGCGGATGCGGCGGCGAACCGGGCGATGGGGGCTTACGGGGCGGCGCTTCTGCCCCCAGGGGCGCGGGTTTTGACCCACTGCAACGCGGGGGCGCTGGCTACCTGCGCCTACGGGACGGCACTCGGCGTCATCCGGGCGGCGCACGCGGCGGGCAAGATCAAGATGGTTTACGCGGACGAGACGCGGCCGCTTTTGCAGGGCGCGCGGCTGACAGTTTTTGAACTGCAGCAGGACGGAATCCCGGTAACGCTGATCACCGACGGGATGGCCGGGTATCTGATGGCTAAAAAGGGGATCGACGCGGTGATCGTCGGGGCAGACCGGATTGCGGCGAACGGCGACGTGGCGAACAAAATCGGGACCTACAGCCTGGCAGTGCTGGCGCGGCACCACGGGGTGCCGTTTTACGTTGCGGCGCCTCTATCCACGATTGATACGGCTGCGCCTGACGGGGGCGCCATTCCTATCGAGGAGCGAGACGCGGCCGAAGTCACCTCTTTTGCCGGAGCTACTGTGGCACCGCCGGGCACGCGCGTCTGGAACCCGGCTTTTGACGTAACCCCGGCGGACCTGGTGAGCGCGATCATCACGGAGAAGGGCGTCTTTTACCCGCCCTACACTTTTAAGGATAACCTCTGACTATAAACGTTAGACCTTGAACCTTGAACGCTGAAGGTTGAACGGACGTATAGTTCCATCAGTTTGAGCCTGAACTGTGAACCGTAAACTTCTCTTAACCAGGAGGTCTTACCATTGGCTAAAAGTCTGATCCGCAACCCGGAGCTTGCCCCGCTTGGGCGGCAAAAGATCGAATGGGTTGCGGCGCACATGCCGGTTTTAAACATCATCCGGGAGGAGTTTGTGCGGGAGCAGCCGCTCAAGGGGATCCGGATAGCTTTGAGTATCCACCTCGAGGCGAAAACCGCTTACCTGGCGCTGGTGCTGCAGGCTGCCGGCGCAACGGTGGCGGCGACGGGCTCCAACCCCCTCTCCACGCGGGATGAAATCGCGGCGGCGCTGGCGGCGGAGGGGGTCCAAGTTTACGCCTGGTACAACCCGACGCCGGAAGAGTACCGGGAGCACCTGGCCCAGACGCTCAAAATTAAGCCGCACATTGTGATTGATGACGGCGGGGATCTTGTCCATTTGCTTCATACCGACCTGAAAGAGCTGAGCGGTGAAGTCATCGGGGGGTGCGAAGAGACGACTACCGGTGTCCTGCGCCTTTACGCTCTTGAGCGGGAAGGACGCCTCCTTTTCCCGATGGTGGCGGTGAATAACGCCCGCACCAAGTACCTCTTCGACAACCGCTACGGCACCGGGGAGTCGGTCTGGGCGGGCATCATGCGGACCACCAACCTTCTTGTGGCGGGGAAGACCGTGGTGGTTTTCGGCTACGGCTGGTGCGGGAAAGGCGTGAGTCTGCGGGCTAAAGGCCTGGGAGCGAAGGTGATCGTCTGCGAGGTCGACCCGGTGAAGGCGATCGAGGCGGTCATGGATGGCTTTGAGGTGATGCACTCGCTGGCCGCCGTAGAGCGGGGCGACATCTTTATCACCACCACCGGTTGCCGGGACGTACTGCGGGCGGAACACTTTGAACGGATGAAAGACAGGGCTTTGCTGGCCAACGCGGGGCACTTCAACGTCGAGATTTCGCTACCGGAGTTAAGCCGGATAGCTGTTTCCCGCCGGGTGGTGCGGGAGAATATCGAGGAGTTTCGCACGGCTGACGGCCGGCGGCTCTACCTTTTGGCCGAAGGCCGCCTGGTTAACTTGGCGGCGGGCGACGGGCACCCGGCGGAGATCATGGACCTTTCTTTCGCGCTACAGGCGTTATCGGCCCGCTACATCTTGCAGGAAGGGGCGGGCCTCGCGCGGCGGGTTTACCAGGTGCCGGTGGCGGTAGACAACCGGGTAGCCGAACTTAAACTCCGGTCGCTCGGCATCGCGATTGACCGGCTCACTCCGGAACAGGAGGCCTACCTCCGGTCGACAGGAGGGGAGGGATAAAGCATAAACCTGTTGGCGGAAAAGGCGCGCGAGCAGGTGGCCCGGGCAGGCGTGCGGATGGCGCGGGCCGGTTTGGTCCTCGGGACCTGGGGTAACGTTTCCTGCCGGGTTTCACGAGAAGATTTAGTAGTAATCACCCCGAGCGGGATGGCCTATGATGCCCTCCAGCCGCGGGACATTGTGGTGGTTGACCTTAACGGGAGCGTTGTCGAGGGTGAGCGGCGCCCTTCCACGGAGCTCGAGCTGCACCTGGCCATCTACCGTGCGCGACCCGACGTGAAGGCGGTCATGCACACCCACAGCGTATTCGCCAGTGCGATGGCGGTGGCGCGGCTGCCGGTGCCGCCGGTGGTGGAAGACGTGGCGCAGATCGTCGGGGGCGCGGTGCCCGTGGCGGAATACGCTCCCGCCGGTTCGCGGGAGCTGGCGGCGAATGTGGTCCGGGCCCTCGGTCAGGGGGGCGCCGTTTTGCTGGCTAATCACGGCCTGGTGGGTGTGGGAGGCAGTCTCGACGAGGCCTTTAACGTCTGTCAGATAGTTGAAAAAGCGGCGCAGATCTATATTCTCGCCGGCCTTATCGGTACCCCGACGGTCCTGGGCGAGAACGAGGTTATCGATCTCCGCTACAGATACCTGACTTCTTACGGGCAGAATAAGGGTGGAGGGGAACGGCGGTGAAAATCCTGATCAAGGGCGTGACGGTAGTACCGGTCACCGGTCCGGAGGTGGTGATCCGGGACGGGGCGGTGGCGATTGCCGACGGGCAGATCGTCTATGTCGGCCCGGCGGATGGCTTGCCGGATGGTTTTACTGCGGACCAGGTTCTGGGCGGCCCCGAGATGGTGGCCCTGCCCGGTCTGGTCAACGCGCATACCCACGCCGCGATGACCCTCTTCCGGAGCTACGCGGATGATCTTCCCCTGATGAAGTGGCTTGAAGAAGCGATCTGGCCCCTGGAGCAGAAACTCATCGCGGAGGACGTTTACTGGGGGACGCTGCTCGCCTGTGCGGAAATGCTGCTCGGGGGAACAACCACCTTCGCCGACATGTACTTCTTCATGGACCGGGTAGCGGCAGCGGTAGAGAAAAGCGGGATTAGGGCTTCTCTCTCCCGGGGCCTCATCGGGATCGCGCCTAACGCCGAAAAGGCGCTTAAAGAGAGCCGCGCCTTTATCCAGGAGTGGCATGGCAAGGCGAACGGCCGGATTACCTGTATGCTCGGACCGCACGCCCCTTACACCTGTCCACCTGACTACCTCCGAAAAGTGATTACCGTAGCGGCGGAACTCGGCGTCGGCATTCACATCCACGTCGCAGAGACGCGCCAGGAAGTTGAGGGGATCAAAAAACAGTACGGCTGCTCCCCGGTGGCGTTGCTGGCAGAAACCGGCCTTCTGGACCTCCCTGTGCTCGCTGCCCACTGCGTGCACCTTTCTCCGGAAGATATCGCCATTCTGGCTACGAAAGGGGTGGCGGTGGCCCACAACCCCGAAAGCAACATGAAGCTCGCCAGCGGCATCGCCCCGGTTACAGAGCTTCTGACCGCAGGGGTAACCGTGGGGCTCGGGACAGATGGCGCGGCGAGCAATAACAACTTAGATATGCTCGAAGAGATGCGTTCGGCGGCGCTCCTGCAAAAGGTAGCGCGCGAGGATCCGGAGGCGCTACCGGCCTACACGGCCCTCGAAATGGCGACCATCGGCGGGGCGCGGGCGCTTGGCCTCGAGGATAAGATTGGCACTCTCCAACCGGGCAAGCGCGCCGATATCATTCTGCTTAACTTGCGCCGGCCCCACCTCTACCCGCCGCACGATGTCGTGGCCCACATCGTTTATGCGGCGCAGGCGGGGGATGTCGATACGGTTATCGTTGACGGCAATGTGGTGGTGGAGGGGGGGCGTCTTGTGACCCTCGACCTGGACGCAGTCCTCGACAACGCCCGCTGTTGCGCGCTACGCCTGGTAAGGCAAGCCGAAGGCGCGCAGCCTACTATGAAAAATAGAGGTCGGCGGCAGGGGGTCGGCGGTCAGGCGGGAAAATAAATAGTTAGGCGACCCTGCGGGGTCGCCTTGGTAGTGGTGGGTGGTCTATTACCAGGACCGGAGAAAAACGCTTCAGTGCAGCCGGAGACCCTTGATTTCGCTTAGCAAGGTTTCGCCGGCAGCAATGTGCTCCTCGAGGTGCCGGATTTCTTCCGGAGAAGCATTCTTACGCCGTAGCTCTTCGAGCTCGACCCAGTGGGCGGATAATGATCCTTCTACGTCCGTATAAAACGCGAGGGCCCGCTCAAAGGTTAACCCGCGCGCCCTTTCTTCCTCGAAGCGGTGGCGTAGCGCGGAGCAACTCATCTCTCCTCCCTCCTTTCACCCGCTTAGTTTGTCTTAGGGCGAAGCAAAATATTACCTAATGGGGCGGTCAAGAAGTGGCTGAAGCAATTCTTTTGCCAGGAAAAGAGAAAAGGGTGCAGGCAGGGCACCCCTGGGTCTACCGGACCGAGGTCGGTACGGTGCGGGGTGAGTTCACACCGGGGGATGTGGTTGACATCCGCGACGCCCGCGGCCGTTTCTTAGGGCGGGGTTACACCAATCCGGCCTCCCAGATATTTATCCGCTTTCTTACCAGGCGGGACGAAGCGATCGACCGGGCCTTTTTCCGGCGGCGGCTTGAGTTAGCGGCGGCTTACCGGAAAAGGGTGGTAAAAGATGCTACCGCCTACCGCCTCGTCAACGCCGAGGCGGATTTCCTCCCGGCCCTGATTGTAGACCGTTACGGTGCTTACCTGGTGGTCCAGTTTTTGTCTCTCGGGATGGAGCGGTTCAAGACGCTCATCACCGACCTGCTCGTGGAGCTTTTCAACCCCCAGGGCATCTATGAGCGCAGCGATGTTGCGGTTCGGGAGCGCGAAGGGTTAGCGCTGGTTACCGGGCTGCTTTACGGTGAGGTACCGCAGTTTGTGGAAATCGACGAGGGAGGAACGCGTTTCCGGGTGGATCTCTACGCCGGCCAGAAAACCGGTTTTTTCCTCGACCAGCGGGAAAACCGCCGTGCGGTAGCGGAACTTGCCGCCGGGGCGCGGGTGCTCGATTGCTTCTGCTATACCGGCGGCTTTGCGGTCAGCGCGGCCCGCGGCGGTGCCGCTGCCGTTCTCGGGATCGATACTTCCGGCGCGGCGCTTACGCTGGCCCGGGAAAACGCCGTTTTGAACGGCGTGGCCGAACGGTGTACCTTCCGCGAAGCGAACTCCTTCGACGCGCTCCGACACCTTGCCGCTGCCGGCGAGCGTTTTGACCTGGTGGTGCTTGACCCGCCGGCCTTTACCAAATCGAAAGAGGCGTTGCCGGGTGCTATCCGGGGGTACAAGGAGGTCAACCTCCGGGCCATGAAGCTCCTCCCACCCGGCGGTTTCCTGGTAACCTGTTCCTGCTCCTACCACCTCACTGAAGACCTCTTCCTGCAAGTGGTCGCTGCCGCCGCCCACGACGCGCGGCGCACCCTGCGCCTGGTGGAACTGCGCCGCCAGGCACGCGACCACCCAATGCTCTTCGCTGCGCCCGAAACCTATTACCTGAAGTGCGGGATATTCCAAGTCTTCTGAAACCTAGGAAAATCAAGGCCGCGCGGGGGCAAGTTGCTAACCGGTTGTCCGAAATAGTCCGGCTGAAAGCCGCTAAATTCGGGGGTTGAAAAACGGGTTCGTTAGCAAACGGTTAGCAAAAAAGGTTGGGTCCGGTTCCTACCGGGCGCGCCGGAAAGGCGACCTGGGGCCCGCGAAAACCAAGGGTCCGCGGGTTTTTTGTTTCACCGGAGGGTGGTCGGGTGTCCCTGGAAAACCCGTTCCGGGTGTGGATTAGGTTTTCGGCGCGGAAATAGAAGGGAGCGAGTTCTACATCAAACTGAAAATAGGCTCGGGGAAGAAAAGGGGCAGGCGCTGTGCCTGTCCTTCCACCCGGCCCAAA
>NZ_JBRAIN010000039.1:10889-15378 GCF_052743955.1 Thermodesulfitimonas sp. | reverse complement strand
GTATAGCACAATTTTCATGCCCCGGTGGCGGCGTAGGCGCCATGGGTGACTTATCCAGTAAAAGAAGGATTTCTTGTATCAGTCCCCGAAATGTTTCTAAACAAAGGCTCCAAAGTGTAGCCTCAAGTTTTTGAAAACTCCATTTTCCAGTGCTCTCGTCGCTAATTGCTGCAAGTAGCTTTGCTATTGCTGAGAGGGCCTCCTTTCTCTTGGGTTTCTGCTATATAACCCTATTTCGAAAGGAAGAGCCCTCTCTCCTTGTACCTGACCCTCTATTCCCCCGAAAACATTTTACTCATACTGGTTCCGAAGCAGGAGGAGGCTTGCCCGGCTTGAGCTCCGGAGTAATAATGTTGTATAAAAACTCGTTGGGCTGTGCCGCTGGAGATTAGCGATGCGTGAAATCGGCTTGATCGTAGGACTTGGGAACCCCGGGGCCCTGTATGCCGGGACAAGGCACAACATTGGTTTTACGGTGGTTGAACGTTTGGCGGAACGTTACGGCGCTCGTTTCAGGGAAGCGCGTGCCAAAGCGCTGGTGGCGGTGATTCGGGTGGGTGGTGCGGCGGTAATGCTGGCTCTCCCTCAAACCTTTATGAACCTGAGCGGGCAGGCGGTTGGGGCACTCCTCGGTGAGCTTGCGCTTTCTCCCGCCCAGATGATGCTGGTCTATGATGATCTTGACCTGCCATTAGGGCGGATCCGCCTTCTACCCCGGGGGTCGAGCGGCGGTCATAAGGGGGTTGAGTCGGTTATCGCGGCGGTGGGAACCGCCGACTTTCCCCGCCTGCGGGTAGGTATCGGGCGGCCGCTGAGCGATGGTGATGTAGCCGCTTATGTTTTGAGCCGGTTTGCCCCTGAGGAGGAAGAATTGGTACAGGCCGTGCGGGAGGTGGCGGTGGCGGCGCTTGAGTGCGTGTTGCGGGAGGGGCTGGTCCAGGCAATGAATAAATTTAACCGCCGCCGGTAAACCAAATTAAAAGATGCGTGCACTTACAGAAATCTGGGCTGAGGCGCCCGTTATCCGGCAGGTGAAGAAGGCTATCCGAGCCGGGGAATCACGGGCGGTTTACGGGCTCAGCGGGGCGGGCCAGAGCCTTTTTATCGCGGGGTTGGTAACGGAAGGGGAACAACCAGCCCTGGTGGTAACCCCGAACGACGAGGCGGCACTCAAGCTTCAGGCCGACCTCCGCCAGCTTCTGGGGGCCGAGGTTTTTGTTTTTTTACCCTGGGAAGCGATGGCCGAAAAGACGCTTCCCGGTGCCTTTATCCCGCGGCAACGCCTGATGTCTCTTGAAGCGTTGGCCTGCGGGAAAGGCATTATCGTGGCGACTGCGGCGGCGTTGCTCCGGGGACTTGTGCCGCCTGCGATATTCCGGACGGCCTGCCGGGTCCTCACCCGCGGCGACATGCTTGGGCCAGAGGAGCTACTCCGCCATCTGGCCGTGGCAGGCTACGAGCCTGCCGAGATAGTAGAAGTTCCGGGAAAGTTTGCCCGTCGTGGCGGTATTATTGATTTTTACCCCCCTGGAGCGCCGGCACCGGTACGCGCGGAGTTTTTCGGGGACGTTATCGATTCCCTGCGCTATTTCGATCCGGCTACCCAGCGGTCACGGGAAAAAATCGTGCGGGTAGCGGTGGGCCCGGCAACGGAAGGGATCTATCCTCCTGCAGCGTTCGAGACTGCAGTGGCGCGGCTGCAGAAGGATTATGCGGACTTTGCCCCGCGCCTTAAGTCCCCGCAGGCGGCGGCGCGACTGGGGAGTTGGGTTGAAGAAACCCTCACCGCTCTCCAGGCGGGGCATTACCCGCCGCGGGGCGAAACGCTCCTACCCTACTTTTACGAACGGCCGGCCCAACTCCTCGATTACTTAGCTCCTGAGGGGCTCTGTCTCGTTGTGGAAGCCGGTAAGTGCGGCGTGGCGGCCGGCGAAGCCGAGCGGGAAATCTCCCAGTTTGTTGCCGCGTTAGAGGCGACGGGGGCGATGCTGCCCCGCCAGAGGGAGGCTTACCTGAGCTGGGCTGCGGTGGCGCAGAAGTTAGGGCGCCGGCCGGTTGTATCCCTCTCTTTTCTTCCCGAAAAAACGCCTTTCGGTGCGGGTGGCAAGGAGATAAGCGTAGCGACCAAAACGGCCCCTAACTTCCTGGGGCGGATCGACGCGCTGGCCGAAGAAATCCGGGAATGGCGCCGGGAAAACCGCGTCATTATCTTAATGCGGAAGCCGGAGCAGGCTCAACAGGTAGTAACCGATCTGCGCGCGCGGGAGATCTTTGCGCGGGCCGCGGTAAGCGTAGAGAAGGTAGCGCCCGGCGAGGTCCTGGTTACTACCGGGGAACTGAGCGAGGGGGTTATCTTCCCTGCGGGCCGCGTTGTTTTGCTCACCACGGCGGAGGTCTTCGGGCGGCGGCACTTGAGCCTTAAGACCGGCGTGCAGGCTCAGGAGGTGGGGGAGCAGCCCCAGCTTCGCTCGGGTGACTATGTGGTTCATCCCGAGCACGGTATAGGCCTGTATAAAGGGCTTACGACGCTTACAGTAGAAGGTGTGACCCGGGAGTACGCGCTGATCCAGTACGCGGGGGAGGACCGGCTATACATCCCCGCCGATCAGGTAGGGATACTCCAGCATTATCTCGGTGGTGAAGGGGCCACACCGCGCCTTTCCCGCCTTGGGGGAGGTGAGTGGAAGCGGGCGAAGAGCCGGGCGATGCAGGCCGTGCGCGAGGTGGCGATCGACCTGCTTTCGCTCTATGCTGCCCGTGAGACGGCAAAGGGTTACGCCTTTTCCCCGGACACGCCGTGGCAGCGAGAATTTGAGGACGCTTTTCCGTACGAAGAAACTCCCGACCAACTCAAGGCTATCGCTGAAGTTAAGGCGGATATGGAGAAACCCCGCCCGATGGACCGGTTGCTCTGCGGTGACGTCGGTTACGGCAAGACCGAGGTGGCGCTGCGGGCGGCCTTCAAGGCGGTTATGGACCACAAGCAGGTAGCAATCCTAGTGCCTACCACCATCTTGGCCCAGCAGCACTACCAGACTTTCCGGGAACGTTTTGCCCCTTACCCGGTCACGGTGGCGTGGCTCTGTCGTTTTCAGACCCCGGCCGAGCAGCGGGCGGTGATTCAGGGGTTGAAAAACGGTACGATTGAGATCGTTATCGGCACCCACAGGCTCCTCCAGAATGACGTAGGCTTTGCCGATCTAGGCCTGCTGATTATCGACGAAGAGCAGCGCTTCGGCGTGGTCCAGAAAGAGAAATTAAAACTTTTACGACGGGAGGTCGACGTGCTCACCATGACTGCCACGCCGCTTCCGCGCACCCTTTACATGTCGCTGACGGGCATCAGGGATACCAGCATTCTCTCTACGCCGCCGCCGGATCGCCTCCCTGTGGAAACTTACGTGATGGAGGAAAATCCGGTACTAATACGCGAAGCGATCCGGCGGGAATTAGCACGCGGGGGGCAGGTCTACTTTGTTTACAACCGGGTAATGGGGCTAGCCGAAGTTGCAGACTGGGTGCGGAACTTAGTCCCCGAAGCGCGGGTGGTTGCAGCCCACGGCCAGATGCCCGAGGAAAAGCTAGAGCGGGTTATGCTCGATTTTATTGACCGGAAGTACGACGTGCTGGTGGCCACCACGATCATCGAAAACGGCCTCGATATCGGTAACGTAAACACCTTGATTGTTAAAGACGCGGACCAACTCGGCTTGGCGCAGCTCTACCAACTTAAGGGGCGCGTGGGTCGGAGTAACCGCCTGGCCTACGCTTACTTCCTCTACCAGCGGGATAAGCTTGTTAACGAGGGAGCGCGCCGCCGCCTTCAGGCTATCCGCGACTTTACGGATCTTGGTGCCGGCTTTAAGATCGCTAAGCGAGACCTGGAGATCCGGGGGGCCGGTAATATCTTGGGTGTGGAGCAACACGGCCATATTCAAGCGATCGGCTTTGAGCTCTACTGCCGGTTATTGCGGGAAGCAATCCAGGAACTTCGCGGCGAGAAGGTGGTAGCTCCGGTTGAAACAGTAGTGGAGCTGCCCGTATCTGCTTACCTACCGGAAGGCTACGTGCCGGACTACCATAAAATAGAAGTTTACCGGTCTATCGCTGACGCGTTAACGCCAGCGGCGGTGGCGGCGGTGGCCGCTTCACTCCGCGACCGGTACGGCCCCCCGCCGCCGCCCCTTGAAAATCTCCTCGCGGTAGCGCTCTTAAGGGTCCACGGGCGGCGCTTACGGGTGCGCCTGGTGACCCGGCAGGGCCAGTTCTACCGGATCGTTTTTGCTTCCGGACACGCGCTTAAAGCGGAACGCCTGGGGATTATTGCGCGCAAGTATGGAGCGCACTTTCACCAGCAGGGCGAAGAGTTTACCATCCTCCTGCCTGCCACGGAGCGACGGGAATCGAGTGCCTCGTTGAAAAAATTAACGGAATTTCTTGTAGAATTGGGTTGAAGGGATTATAATAAGCTTGGAAATAATTGTCCCGC